>NZ_JBNAZM010000021.1:0-78030 GCF_051195215.1 Arhodomonas sp. AD133
GCCGGCGCGAACGCGTCTTGCCCCCGGGCCGCTGTGGTGCTCTGACGTATGACAATACTTCTGAGAAGATTAGTAACTTGAAACTCTCCGCGCGGCGCCACCGCGGTAGGTCCACGCCAGAAAGGCCACTCCTGCCACGATCATCGGCAGCGTCAAGACCTGCCCCATCGTCACCCAGCCCCAGGCAAGATAGCCGATGTGGGCGTCGGGCAGGCGTACGAGTTCCACCAGGAAGCGGAAGACGCCGTAGCCGAGCAGGAACATGCCGGCGACGGCGCCGGTGGGCCGCGGACGGCGGCTGAACCACCACAGGATCGCGAACAGCGCCACGCCCTCGAGGGCGAACTCGTAGAGCTGGGACGGGTGGCGCGGTGTCGGGCCCATGGGCGGGTAGACCATGCCCCAGGGCAGGTTCGTGGGCGCGCCCCACAGCTCGCCATTGATGAAGTTGCCGATGCGTCCGGCGGCGAGGCCGATGGGCACCAAGGGTGCGACGAAGTCGCTGATCTCCATGAACGTCCGGCCGATGCGCCGGGCGAACAGCCATACGGTGATCAACACGCCAATGAGCCCGCCGTGGAACGACATGCCGCCTTCCCAGACGCGGAACAGGGATAGGGGGTCATCGGCGAGCTGGGCGCTGCCGTAGAAGAGCATGTAGCCGAGCCGTCCGCCGACGATCACGCCGATGGCGACGAACAGCACCAGGTCATCCATCTGCTCGGGACGAATCGGCCGCCACGACGCCCGGGCGCGCATGCGCCCCAGCCACCACCCTCCGAGGAAGCCCACCGCGTACATGAGGCCGTACCAGTGAATGGCGACCGGGCCGATTTGCAGCGCGATGGGGTCGATGTCCGGGTACGTCAGCATCGTGGTGTTCCTTCAAGGGCTGGAGTCGGCGTGGAGTACCCGGGCGAAGATCGCTTTGATGTAACGCGTCTCGGGAATCGCCGGGTGCACGGGGTGGTCCGGTCCCTGCTGACCGAATGCCGTGACCTGGAGGCTACGGTCCAGGTGGCGGGCGGCGCCGAGCAGAGTGCGCAGGAAGTCCTGCTCGTCGAGATGCGCCGAGCACGAAGCGGAGACGAGCAGACCGTCGCGGGCGAGTACCTGCATGGCTGCCTGGTTGAGGCGGCGATAGGCCGCGAGGCCGTTACGCCGGTCCTTGCGCCGCTTGATGAACGCGGGTGGATCGGCGATCACCACGTCGAAGCGTTCCCGGTCCTCGCGCAATGCGGTGAGTACGTCGAAAACGTCGCCGCAGGCGACATCCACCCGGTCGCTGACGTTATTGGCTTCCGCGTTGTCCGCCGCGGCGTCACAGGCTTCCCGGGAAGCGTCCACGGTGAGCACCGCGTCGGCACCGGCGCAGGCGGCCTCGATGCCCCAGGCGCCGGCGTAGCTGAACAGGTCGAGCACGCGCCGGCCGCCCACCCAGGGCAGCACCGCGGCGCGGTTGGCGCCATGGTCGTAGTACCACCCGGTTTTCTGCCCGGTCACGGCTGGCACGGTGAAGTGGGCGCCGTGCTCCATGACCGCGAGCGTCTCCGGGCCTTCCTCGTCCGCCCAGGCCACATAGCGTTCCAGGCCCTCGAGCTCGCGCATCGGGCTGTCACACCGCAGCAGGATGTGTGCCGGGGCGATGACGCGTTCCAGCGCGGTGACGATGGCCTCGCGCACCTGCTCCATGCCGGCGGTGTTGATCTGTACCACCGCCGTGTCGCCGAAGCGGTCCACCACGAGCCCGGGGAGACCGTCGCCCTCGCCGTGGACGAGGCGGTAGTAGGGGGTCGCGTACAGGCGCTCGCGCAGGGACAGTGCCACTTTGAGGCGATGTACCAGCAGCGACTCGCCGAGGGCGTGCTCGGTGCCGCGGCCGACCAGGCGAGCACAGATCAGCGAATGCGGGTTGGCGTAGCCGCAGCCGATCGCGCGGCCATTGTGGGCGCGAACGATTACCGGTTGCCCGGGCGTGAGGGCGGTGAGCGGCGATCGTGCCGTGTCCACCTCGTTGCTGAACACCCACAGGTGTCCGGCACGCAGGCGGCGGTCTTCGCCCTTTTTCAGGAACAGATCGCTATCGGTCATGGCGTCGCGCGGTTGTCGGCGGGGGGGCTATTGTGCCTGTCCCGGTGGTATGAGCAACAGCCCACGATGGTCACCGGGGCCGGGCCGGCGCCCTGCCTGGCTGTTATCCGAAGCCGGCCATCGGCTACAATCCGCGGTCTCGAGGGGGCCCATTGACCGTTATGGAGTGCATCCGTGCGACAGGCGTTCCGCGCGATTGTCATCGTCTTGCTGCTTACCGTGGCCTCGGCCTCCTTTGCTGCGACGCGTTACGTAACCGATGAGTTCCGTATCAATCTGCGTAGCGGCCCGGGCAACGGTTTCCGGATCACGGAGCTGTTGACCACGGGCACGCCGCTGGAGCTGCTCGATAGCCGTGATGGCTGGACCCAGGTGCGTGCGCCGGGCGGCCAGACGGGCTGGGTGCCGTCGCAGTATCTGAGCAGCGAGCGCCCTGCCGCCGAGCGGCTCGACGAGGTGGCCGCCGAGCTCGAGACCGTGCGCGAGCGCAACCAGGCGCTCAGCCAGAAGCTCACCCAGACCGAGCAGGCGTTGCAGCAGGCCGAAGGGCGCATCGATTCGCTGTCCGGCTCGCGTGAGGCGCTTTCGCAGAAGCTCGATGCCGCCCGCCAGGGCCTCGAGCTCTCCGAGGAGAACAAGCGCCTGAAGAAACAGGTCATCGATCTGGAACGGCGGATCCAGGACCTCGTCAACGAAACCGAGCGTCTCTCCGACCGCAGCCGCCAGGACTGGTTCCTGGTGGGCGCCGGGGTACTGTTCGCCGGTATGATCGTGGGCATCATCATTACCCGTATCCGCTGGCGACGGCGATCGAGCTGGGGCGATCTCTGATCGCCGGGCCGCGTCGCGGTCCGGCCCATCCTTGCGGCGGAGCACGACTCGTCGCAGTCTGAGTTCACCATCATCCATTGCGAGGAGGGCTCATGGCCGCTCTGCCCAGCCTCAGGCAAATGATCGCCGAGCTCGTGGCACTGCCATCGGTGAGCAGCGTCAGCCCGCAGCTCGATCAGGGAAACCGTGCCGTCATCGACCGGCTCGCCGAGTGGTGCGAGGCGCTCGGGTTCGCCGTGGACATCTGTCCCCTGCCGGGGGAGCCGCACAAGGCCAACCTGGTCGCGACCCTCGGGCGCGGCGAGGGCGGGCTGGTGCTCGCCGGTCACACCGATACCGTGCCGTACGACGGTGATCTGTGGGCCAGCGATCCGTTTACGCTGACCGAGCGGGACGGCCGCCTCTACGGGCTCGGTACCAGTGACATGAAGGCGTTCCTCGCCCTGGCGCTGGAGGCGGCCCGCACGGTGGATCCGGCGAAGCTCGCCGAGCCCCTTGTATTGCTGGCCACCGCCGACGAAGAGTCGGGCATGGCGGGGGCCAAGGCGCTTGCCGCGGACGGGCGTGCACCCGGGCGCCACGCGTTGATCGGCGAGCCCACGGGCTTGCGCCCCATCCGTCTGCACAAGGGCGTGATGATGGAGGCGGTGCGCATAACCGGACGCTCCGGGCACTCCAGTGACCCGAGTCTGGGCATCAACGCCCTGGAGGGGATGACCCGGGTGCTCAATGAGCTCCTGGCATGGAGGGACGAGCTCGCCACACGTTATCGCGACGTGCGTTTCGAAGTACCACAGCCGACGCTCAATCTCGGGCATATCCACGGCGGGGACAATCCCAACCGGATCTGCGGGTCGGCGGAGCTGCACTTCGATGTCCGGCCGTTGCCGGGCATGGAGCTCGCCGTGCTCCGCGCCGAGGTGGAGCGGCGACTTCGTGACGTTCTCGACGATTACCCCGGCGAGATCGCGGTGCGTTCGCTCTTCCCGGGGCAGCCACCACTGGAGACGCCGGAAACCGCCGAGCTGGTCGGGGCAGCCGCCGAGCTCACCGGTCATGAGGCCGGGGCGGTGGCTTTCGGCACGGAAGGGCCCTGGCTGCGTGATCTGGGCATGGACGTCGTGGTGCTCGGGCCGGGTGATATCGCCCAGGCGCACCAACCCGACGAGTATCTCGCCATGGACCGGCTCGACCCTACGGTGGCGCTGTTGCGGCGCTTCATCCAGCGCTTCTGTCTGGAGCCCCGTGCATGAGCGAGGCGCTGACGGAACTGGTCAAGGTCTTTCGTCAGGGGGCGCCGTACATCAATGCCCACCGTGGCGCCACCTTCGTGATCGCCTTCGGGGGCGAGGCCGTCGCCGATGGCACGCTCGCCTCGCTCGTGCATGACGTGGCCCTGCTTAACAGCCTTGGCGTTCGCATCGTTCTGGTGCCCGGTGCCCGTCCCCAGGTGGAGCGGCGCCTGGCGAGCCGCGGGGCGGAGATGCATTATGTCGCCGGCCGGCGCGTCACCGACGATACCGCCCTGGAGTGCGTGCGCGAGGCCGTGGGGGAGGTGCGTCTGGAGCTGGAGGCACGGCTGTCCATGGGGCTCGCCAACTCGCCCATGGCCGGGCTGCGGGTTCGCGCCGCGTCGGGCAACTTCGTCATGGCGAAGCCCTACGGCGTGCACGGAGGCGTGGATTATCTGCACACCGGCGAGGTCCGCCGGGTGGACGCCGACGCCATTCACCAGCGCCTCGAGGACGGTGCCGTCGTGCTGGTCTCGCCACTGGGTTACTCCCCCACCGGCGAGGTCTTCAATCTCTACAGTGAGGATGTGGCCTTCGCCACCGCGCGCGCGTTGCGTGCCGAGAAGCTGCTCTATCTGCTCGACGGCCAGCGGGTGGTCGACGACAGCGGCAAGCTGGTGCGGCAGATGACCACGGACGAAACCCGCGGTTACCTGCGCGATCGTGAGGGGCTGTCCGAGGAGCTCACCCGGCTGCTCCGGGGTGCCGTGGAAGCATGCCACGGTGGCGTGCGTCGCGTGCACCTGCTCGACCGCGCCCGGGACGGTGCGCTGCTCATGGAGCTGTTCACCCGTGACGGCGTGGGCACGCTCATTACGGCACAATCGTTCGAACGTACGCGCCGGGCGAGCATCGAGGACGTGGGCGGCATTCTGGCGTTGATCGAGCCACTGGAGCGTGACGGCACACTGGTGCGCCGCTCCCGGGAGCGTCTGGAGAGCGAAATCGCCGATTTCACGGTCATGGAACGGGAAGGCACCATCGTGGCTTGCGGTGCCCTGCATCCCATGCCGGATGCGGCGATGGCCGAGCTTGCCTGCTTCGTGGTGCACCCGGAGTATCGCTGCGGTGCCCGGGGCGACCGCCTGCTCGCACGCCTGGAGGCGGAGGCCCGGTCACGCGGGTTCGAGGCGCTGTTCGTGCTCACCACGCGCACCGCCCACTGGTTCCAGGAGCGTGGTTTCGAGCGCGTGCCTGCTGATGCGCTGCCCGGCAGTCGCCGGGCGATGTACAACTACCAGCGCAACTCCCGTGTGTATCTGAAGCGCCTGGCCTGACTCACTCCACTGTCGCGCGCTCCATGTCGAGGATCGCCTGCCACTGCGCCTCGCTCACCGGCATGATGGACAGGCGGTTGCCACGCTTGACCAGGGGCATGTCGGCCAGCGCCGGATTCGCTTTGAGCTCGGTCAGCGGTATGACCCGGTCGAGCTTGCGCTTGAAGCGTACGTCCACCATGTACCAGCGCGGGTTGTCGGGGTCGCTCTTCGGGTCGTAGTACTTGGAGTCCGGGTCGAAGGCGGTGTGGTCCGGGTAGCCTTCGCGGACGATCTCCATGATGCCGGCGATGCCCGGCACCTTGGTGTTGGAGTGGTAGAAGAAGGCCAGGTCGCCTTCGCGCATCTGGTCGCGCATCATGTTGCGGACCTGGTAGTTGCGCACGCCGTCCCAGTGATCGGTCTGGCCAGGCTCCGCGGCCAGGTCGTCGATGCCGTACACGTCGGGTTCGGACTTCATCAGCCAGTAGCTCACGGCGTTTCCTCCTGCGGCGGATGGACGGCGATTCTCGCACGTCGCCGGCACTGTCGCTAAGCGATGCTGGCGGGCGTGGGTACGGCACGTCCTGTGCGCTGCAGACCATCGACGCGGCTGCCCCGGGATAGGGCTGGCCACCGCGGGATGCATTCGCCGGTGGGGCGGACGGCCCTGACCGGCCTTCCGGGTCGTCGCCGGGTTGATGCGGAGCGCGCTAGTGGCCGCGCAGGGGAAAGCGTCGGAGGGCCTCGGGCGTGAGCACACCCCACAACGGCACGTCCCAGGGCTCGGTGGAGAGCGAGGGCACCTGCTGAAACGCATGTGCGATGCCGATGAGCCGGGGATGATGCCAGCGTCGACGACGGTGGAGGAACGCGAAAGTGCGGTCGTAGAACCCCCCGCCCATGCCGAGACGGTTGCCCGTGGCGTCGAAAGCCACCAGCGGCGTGAGCACGACGTCCAGGTGCCGTGCGGGACGTCGCGGCGCGTCTGCGGGCGGTTCGGGGATGCCGAACCGATTGTCGGTCAGGCGCTGGCCGGGCCACCACTGGCGAAACGACAGGGGCGCTCCGGCCGCCGTGACGACGGGGAGATAGATCTGGCGACCGGCACGATGGGCGGCATGCATCAAGGGCCAGAGGTCGGGTTCGCCATCGGCGCTGGCAAACGCGGCGAGGTGACGGACGTTCCGCCATAGTGGTGCGCGGGTCAGCGCCCGAAGCAAACACTGTGCCGCGCGCCTTTGCATGCGCTGGGGCAGTCGGCGCCGCGCCCGCCGCATTTCGCGGCGAAGCTCCTGGCGGGAGCCGCCCGCGGCGGCGGTGATGTCAACGTCGCTCATGCGGCTCATGGAATCCGGTGTCGCGCTCGCCTGCGCGCGCAGCTCGCGGCCGCCGCAGCGCCTGCGTTCCGACCGCCCGGGCGGGTGATCGGCGGAATTCATAAGGACACCCCCCGCCTGGTGCCGTGCGAGCATCGCCCTTGAACCCTTCGGTTCAGGTGGGGACGGCGAGCGACCCTTTAGGCTTTCCGCAACATGGCGGACGTGCACACCAGTGCCGCTACGCGTATGTCCCCTAGGCGACTAAGTGTCGGCTCAAGAAAACGTATGGCTCGCTCTCGAACACCGCAGGGGATGTCACGACATTATCTTGCCGGAGGCCGGGGGCTGACGTCCAGTACGGGGAGCGGGCGAGCTCACGAGTTGCGACAGGACGCGCAACGCCGGGTCAACGCCGGGTCAGGATGCGGTACATCCGTGCCCCACGAGGCATCCGCCCGGAGTTGGCGCCGGTTCGAATAGGACTCCGGCAGCGATGACCGATCGTCAAGGGGGCGGGGATTCGCGGCCAGCCGGGGCTGCGTCCCGTCCCGTTACATCACGACATCACGCGCCCGCGAAGTGGGTTGCGTCAGCTCTCGTTATCGGGGGCCTGGCGTCCGTAGCCGAGGGCGGAATCGCTCTCACGGTCGAGTACCCGTGCGATGCGGCGCTCCAGGCTTGCCACGCGGCGCAGGGCCTGGTCGTCGTCGCTCACCCGGCGGCGTTCGACGAGCAGATCGCTGGCAATGTTGAGTGCCGCCATGACCGCGATCCGCTCGCTGCCGACGATCTTGCCCGAGTCACGGATCTCGCGCATGTGGCGGTCGAGATAGGCGGCGGCCTCCAGCAGGCTGTCACGTTCCTCCGGCGCGCAGGCGACCAGGTACTCGCGGTCGAGAATGCGCACCTTGACCGGTTCCTCGCTCATGGTCAGTGGCTCTCCATGGCCTTGAGGCGGCTGATCATCGCCTCGATACGCGAGCGAGCGTGCTCGTTTTTCTCCAGCAGATGAGCGCGTTCGGCGTTGAGCGCCTCCTGCGAATCGCGCAGCATGCGATTCTCCTCATGGAGGCGTTCGCACAACGCGAGCAGCTCGTCGACGCGCCGCTCCAGCCGGTCGATGTGTTCGGTAAGGGAATCAGACACCTGGCAGGCTCCCGGATGACTCGCTGCGACTATAGAAGCGGGCGCAGGGAGGGTCAACGCGATGATAGGATATGGGCGTGCCGATTGCCTCGAAGGCAATGGGCCCCGGCCCGCGTCGCCGGATTGTGGCGCAGCGGCCGGCTCGGAGGTCGTGCGCGGCGGTTGAGCGGACGGCCGTGTCCATGCCGTTGCCTCCGAGAAGCTCAGTGACGATCACGTGGTCCCGGATGTCTCGCCGGGAACCGGCCGACCCTGGCGGAGTCAGACCGATGCCCGATATAGAACTCTACCACGAGCTCGACGACGCACTCGCCGCCGTCGAAGCGGAGACCACCGCTGCCGAGGCCCACGGGATTCTCTGCGGCATGTTGAGCGGTCCCGGGGAGGCACAGCAGGCGCGCTGGATCGCCCAGGTACTCGAGGACGCGCATGCCCGCGGCGATGCCGCCAAGGCGTGCCTCACACTGCTCACGCAGCTGTTCACCGATACCACCGAGGCCATGGACGACGAGGATCTGCGTTTCGAGCCGCTGCTGCCGGCCGAGGATGCGCCAATCGGTGAGCGCGCGGCGGCACTCGGACGCTGGTGTGAGGGGTTTCTCCTCGGCATCGCCCTCGGCGGCATTTCCGAGTCGGGCGACCGGCCCAGGGAAATGGACGAGGTGCTCTCCGACTTCGCCGAAATCGCCCGGGTGGAAGACGATCCCGAGGCGGATGAAGAAACCGAGACGGCCTACGCCGAGCTCGTGGAGTACGTGCGTATGGGTGCGCTGCTTGTCCAGGAACACGCCAACGCGCCGCGCCGTGCGCCGCAGAGCACAGACCGCAACGGCACGGACAAGCGCCTGCATTGACCAGGGCCCGTCGCGGCGCCCCGGGCGCGCCGTGCCGGGGATAGCCGACAGCCCCAGACCACGGGCCCCGCTGGCGGGGTCCAACCGGGAGGTGACATGGAATCGAGCGAGTTCGCGCGGCGTCGCCGCGACCTGATGCAGAGCATGGGCGACAACGGTATCGCCATCCTGCCCGCGGCGCCGGAGCAGCGACGCAATCGCGACGTTTTCTACCCGTATCGCCAGGACAGCGACTTCTGGTATCTCACCGGCTTCGGCGAACCGGACGCGGTGGCGGTGCTGGCGCCCGGACGCGAGCAGGGGGAATACATCCTTTTCTGCCGCGAACGTGAGCCCGAGCGGGAGATCTGGGACGGCGAGATCGTCGGCCAGCAACGCGCGGTGAGCGACTACGGTGCCGATGACGCCTTTCCCATCGATGATATCGACGAGATTCTGCCCGGCCTCATCGAAGGGCGGGAGCGGGTTTACTGCACGCTCGGGGCGAACGCGGAGTTCGACGCGCAGTTCATGGGCTGGATCAACCAGGTGCGTGCCCGTGTGCGGGCCGGCGTTCGCAGCCCCGGCGAGTACGTCGCCCTCGAACACCTCCTCCATGAGCAGCGCCTCGTGAAGAGCGCCGCCGAGCTCAAGGTCATGCGCCGCGCCGCCCGTGTCGCGGCGCAGGCGCATTGCCTTGCCATGCAGGTATGTCGCCCCGGGATGCGGGAGTACGAGATCGAGGCGGAATACCTGGCCGAATTCAGGCGCCACAACGGCGAGCCGGCCTATCCGTCCATCGTCGGCGCGGGCGCCAATGCGTGCGTGCTCCACTACATCCGGAATGACGGCCAACTGCGCGATGGCGACCTGCTGCTCATCGATGCCGGCGTGGAGCTGGAGAATTACGCGTCCGACATCACCCGAACCTTCCCGATCAACGGGCGCTTCAACGCGGAGCAGCGAGCGGTCTACGAAGTCGTGCTCGCCGCCCAGCATGCGGCGATAGAGGCCGTCCACCCGGACAATCACTGGAATCGCCCCCACGAGGTGGCCACCGAAGTCCTGGTGGACGGCATGCTCGAGCTCGGGCTGGTCAGTGGCGAGCGTGGGGCGATTATGGAGTCCGGCGACTACCGGCGGTTTTTCATGCACCGCACCGGCCACTGGCTTGGGCTGGATGTGCACGACGTCGGCGATTACCGCGTGGATGGCCAGTGGCGTCAGCTCGAGCCCGGGATGACGCTCACTGTCGAGCCCGGCCTCTACATTCCCCCGGGAAGCGAGGGGGTGGACGAGCGTTTCCACGGCATTGGTGTGCGCATCGAGGACGATGTCGTCGTCACTGGCGACGGTTGCGAGGTGATGACCGCCGATGTGCCCAAGCGCATCGACGAGATCGAGGCGCTGATGGCCGGATGAGCGATTACGATCTCATCATTGCCGGCGGCGGCCTGGTGGGGGCGAGCCTCGCCGCCGCACTGCGAGGTACCGGGGCGCACGTTGCCGTGGTCGAGGCGGTGCCGCCCGGGGCGCCCGGGCAGCCGAGCTTCGATGAACGCCAGACCGCGCTGGCGCCGTCGAGCCGGCGTCTGTTCGAGGCGCTGGGGCTGTGGCAGGCGATCGCTGCCGAGGCGAGCGTAATCCGCAGTATCCACGTCTCCGAGCGTGGCGGCTTCGGCTTCACCCGCATGCATGCCGAGGCCGAGGGCCTTGATGCTCTCGGCCACGTCGTGCCGAACCGGGTGCTGGGCGCCGTGCTGCAGCCGGCACTGGCGAAGGCCTCCGACGTGGACTGGCTTGCGCCGGCGCGGGTGGAGTCCGTGAACGCACCGGCCGATGGGCCCGTTCGCGTTCACGTGACCGCCGAGGGCGAAGACCGCACGCTCACCGGCCGGTTACTCGCCGTGGCCGATGGCGCGGAATCACCGATACGTCAGGCACTGGGTATCGGCCTGCGCAAACGGGATTACGGGCAGAGTGCGGTGGTTGCCAATGTGTGCGCGGAACGCAGCCCTGCCGGTCGCGCTTTCGAGCGTTTCACCCGCTCGGGGCCTCTCGCCCTCCTGCCCGCCGGCAGCGGCCGAATGGCGCTGGTCTGGACGATGCCTCACGCCGAGGCCACCGACATTGCCGCCCTGGACGAGGCCCCCTTTCTCGCCGTTCTTCAGCGGCGTTTCGGTTGGCGTCTCGGACGACTGCAGGCCGCCGGCGAGCGATCCGTCTACCCCCTGCGGGCGGTCAGTGCCGAGCGCATGACCGCCGGCCGCGCCGTGGTGCTCGGCAATGCCGCCCATACGCTGCATCCGGTGGCCGGGCAGGGTTTCAATCTCGCCCTGCGCGACGTCGCCGAACTCGCCGAGCGGGTGACCACCACGGTCACTGCCGATGGCGATTGCGGTGGTCCCGGGCTGCTGGCGGGGTATGCAGCCGCGCGCCAGAACGACTATCGCCGGACCTTTGCGTTCACGGATCTGCTGGTGCATGCGTTCTCCAACCGCCTTCCCGGATTGACGCTCGGGCGCAACGCCGCACTGCTGGGCCTTGACCTGTTTCCCGGGGCCCGTCGCTACCTCATGCATCAGGCCATGGGCCGCGCCGGTCGCCAGCCGCGCCTCGCCCGTGGGCTGCCTCTCGTGGAGTCGCCATGAAAGGATCCCGCTACGACGTCGTTGTCCAGGGGGCCGGCATGGTGGGCCTGGCGCTGGCGGTAGCCGTGGCTCGCAGCGGCGCTCGCACCGCGCTCGTGGACAGAGTGCCCGCACAACAGTGGCGCGGTGGCGAGGTGCGCCAGCGCGTCTCCGCGCTCAATGTCGCCAGCGAACGCTGGCTACGCAGGCTGGGCGTGTGGGATGCTATTACCGACGTGCGCGCCGGACGTTTCGAGGCGGTCAGCGCGGAAGACGGCGAGGGCGGGGCCCGCGTGCGTTTCGAAGCGGCGGACGTGGGCGAGCCGCACCTGGGCCACATCGTCGAGAACGAGCTGGTGTGTGCCATGCTCGCCCGTGCCGCGGAGCAAGCCGGCGTGGATCGGTTCGCCCCTGCGGCCGTCGAGCAATGGCGTCCTGCGGGGCAGGCGCTGGAACTCGGGCTCAGCGACGGTCGCCGGTTCGCTACCCGGTTACTCGTGGGCGCGGACGGCGCGTCGTCGGCGATACGCGAGCAGGCCGGTATACACGCGCGTCGAGCCGATTACGGCCAGGAGGCGGTCGTTGCGACGGTGACCACCGGCGCCCGGCATGATGGTGTTGCCCGCCAGCGCTTTCTGCGCGGCGGCCCGGTCGCGTTCCTGCCGCTCGCCGACGGACGGTGTTCCATCGTATGGTCGCTGCCGCGGTCGGAGGCGGAGACCGTGACCTCGCTCGGCGATGAGGCGTTCATCGCCATGCTTGCGGAGGCCGCTGGTGATCTGGTGGGCGGTATCGAGGCGAGCGGCCCGCGCGCGCGTTTCTCCCTTGCGCGGTTGCACGCCGAGCGCTATGTCGGCGAGCGGCTGGCGCTGGTCGGGGATGCTGCACACGTCATCCATCCGCTGGCCGGCCAGGGCGCCAATCTGGGGTTGCGCGACGCCGCGACGCTGGCCGACGAGGTATCCGCCGCCGTTGACCGTGGCGGTGACCCGGGCGGGGTGGCGCGCCTGCGGCGCTTCGAGCGCAGGCGCCGCGGTGACAACCTGCTCATGCAGATTGCCATGGATGCCTTTCACGAAGCGTTCACCCGCCACGATCCCGCGCTGGTGGCCGCCCGGGGTTTCGGGTTTCGCCTCACCGAGCGGCTTGCGCCGGTGCGCCGCCGATTCATGCGGCAGGCCATGGGGCTTGCCGGCGAGTTGCCGCTCGCCATGCGGTGAGCCCGCGGGGATATCAGTCGACCAGCGGGCAGCCGCTCTCCTGCGGAGAGCGGAACGCCTGCTGGCCGGGCACTGTCCCCGTGATTTCGAGATAGTCCCGTGCCCGCTCGATCTTGGTGGGTTGTTTGACCTGGACGAGCAGCATGTCGTGGCGCATGCGGCTGTTGATGAGAACCTCGCCGTCATCGGTGAACACACCGTCGTCCACCGGGCGTTCCCGCATGGCGGCCATGACTGCCTTTGGGGCATCCGTCCCGGCTGCCTCCACGGCTTCCAGATAGTGCAGAGTCGCCGAGTAGACGCCTGCCTGCGGCGAGGTCGGGGGAGCGCCATGCTTGGCCTGGAAGCGCTGGGACCACTCGCGCGCGGTGGCGTTGCGGCTCCAGTAGAAGCTCGTTGCGAAGCGCAGTCCCGCGGTGACGTAAATGCCGAGCCGCCGGATGTCAGTGGTGTAGAACTCGATGGCGACGGGGGCGATACCGTCGCGGCCCAGCCCCTGCTCGTAGATCTGGCGAATGGCGAGCTGCAGGTCCTCGCCGGCGTTGGCGAGTCCGATCGCCGAAGCGTCGCTATCACCGGCTTCCGCCACTGCCTGGGTCATTTCGTCGCGGTTTGCCGGGTACGGTACCAGCGATTCGCCCACCACTTCGCCGCCGTTGGCGGTAACCACGTCGGCGACCTGCTGCTGAACATCGTGTCCGAAGCTGTAGTCCGCCGTGATGAAATGCCAGCGTTTGGCGCCGTCGTTTACCAGGCCGGCGGCGATGGAATGGGCGAGCGCGTAGGTGTTGAACCCCCACTGCACCGCCAGCGGCGAGCACTCCTCGCCGCTGAAGAACGCGCTGCTCGCGCCGCTGTGCAGGGTGATGATGTCGTGCCGCTCGGCAAAGCGTTGCACGGCAATGGCCGCGCTGGAGGATGACAGCCCGACCACCATGTCCACGGGCGTGTCGGCATTGACCTCCCGCAGTTGTGCCACCGCCGTGTCGGCGTCGAGCCCGGAGTCGCGGACGACGATCTCGACGTCGGTACCCGCCGCCTCACCATCCGTCTCCGCCGCCGCCATCTCCGCGGCGACGACCGATCCCTGGCCGCTCCAGTCCGAGTAAATGCCGGTGAGATCGGTGAGCACCAGGATGCGCACCGTGCCATCGTCGGCGCCGGCGGCCTGCGCCGTGACTAGCGGGCCGAGGAGCCCAAGCAGCGCCATCGACCGGGTCATTCGCATCAGCCGCTTCATCGCGTTACCCCCTGCATTGCTTGCGCGATCGCATCCTGTCGATCCAGCCGTGGCGCCGGCGCATTATCGTTCATGCTGCGGTGACTGCCCACGACGTTGGACCGAAGGATATCCCACCGCGTCAATACGGTGCGAGGGGGGCGCTGCGATGAAACGTCACCTGGTCAACAATGGTACGCTGATGAGCCGAAAATTTCGCTGACGCTGCGGGGACCCGGGGCGGTTTCCGCATTCGGTTGGGAGGATGATTCATGAGCGAAGTCCCGAACGATCTGAGATATACCCGAAGCCACGAGTGGGTCCGCCCTGGTGGCGACGGTGATGTGACCATCGGCATTTCCGATCACGCCCAGGAGTCGCTCGGCGACCTGGTGTTCGTGGAGCTGCCCGAGCCCGGTGCTGTGGAAGCCGGTGCCGCTGTCGCCGTGGTTGAGTCGGTCAAGGCCGCATCCGATATCTACGCCCCGATGGCCGGTGAGGTGCTCGAGGTCAACGAGCGGCTCGCGGATACCCCGGAGCTCATCAATCAGGATCCGTACGGCGAGGGTTGGCTGTTCAAGCTGCGGCCGGCGAGCCCCGACGCTGTCGAGGAGCTGATGGACGCGGACGCCTACCAGAAGGTGCTCGCCGAGGAGGAGTAGCACGCCGGGGGCGACAGTAACAGGGTGCGGCCGGTTGATCCGTGACCGAAGCGACGCCAGATCGCGAGTCATGGGTTCATCGTGACGGCGGCGGCTGCGGTCTCCCGTGAATCGCTGCAACCGCTGTCCCGGCCCGTGACCCGGGTGGGTCCGGGCCTGCAGGGAATGACACATGCCCGTATCGGGCTCATGCCAAACCGACCAGGAGGTTCTCATGGCGACCGTGACGTTTCAGGGCAACCCCGTGCGCCTGTCCGGCGAGCTGCCGGCGGTGGGTGCCAAGGCCCCCGACTTTCGTCTGACGACCGGCGAGCTCGGTGATGTGGGGCTGGCCGACTTCGCTGGCAGGAAGAAGGTGCTCAACATCGTGCCGAGCCTGGACACCCCCACCTGCGCGGCGTCCGCACGGCAGTTCAACCAGCGCGCCACCGAGCTCGGAGACACCGTCGTGCTCACTGTTTCCGCCGATCTTCCGTTCGCGCAGGCGCGTTTCTGTGAAGCCGAGGGCATCAGTAACGTGCGGCCGCTGTCGATGATGCGCGATCGCCAGTTCGCCCGCGATTACGGTGTGCTCATCGAGGACAGCGCCCTCGCCGGTCTCGCCGCCCGGGCAGTGGTTGTGCTCGATGCCGACGACCGGGTGATCCACTCGCAGCTCGTGCCGGAAATCGCCGACGAGCCTGACTATGACGCCGCTCTGGCCGCGTTGCGGGGGTGATCCGCAGGCGCCGCCGCGGTGCGAATTCGCCGCGGCGGCTTGCTCTTCGCGTCCAACTGTGGTCACGTGTGGCGCCCGTTTTGGCGAAAGAGGGAGCCCTGCATGACCGCGATCATCAGCGGATCCGTGGCCTTTGACACCATCATGGTGTTCAAGGATCGTTTCGCGAATCACATTCTGCCCGATCAGGTGCACATCCTGAACGTGGCGTTCGTGGTTCCGGAAATGCGGCGTGAGTACGGCGGTTGCGCCGGCAACATCGTCTACAACCTGCGATTGCTCGGTGAGACGGGTGTGCCGCTCGCCACCGTGGGTGCGGACTTCGGCTCGTACTCCGACTGGCTCGAGCGCTGGGAGATTCCGCAGACCTACGTCAAGGTCCTCGAGGATCACTACACCGCCCAGGCCTATATCACCACCGATCTGGACGACAACCAGATCACCGCTTTCCACCCCGGTGCCATGGGCGAGGGACACCAGGTCAAGGTGCCCACGGACTATCCGGACCCCATCGGCATCGTTGCTCCCAACGGCCCGGACGCTATGGTTCAGCACGCCGGGCAGTTCCACGAGGCCGGTATCCCGTTCATCTTCGATCCGGGGCAGGGTCTGCCGATGTTCGACGGCGATGCGCTGCTGCGGTTCATCGACCAGGCGACCTACGTGGCCGTCAATGACTACGAGTCGCGCCTGATGCAGGAGCGCACGGGGCTCGATCTGGAAGGCATCGCCGCCAAGGTGGATGCGCTGATCGTCACACGCGGCGGCGAGGGGTCGTGGATCTATACCGGCGGTGAGCGTCTGGAGATCCCGGCGGCGAAGGCCGAGCAGGTCGCTGACCCCACTGGCTGCGGCGACGCTTATCGCGCCGGGCTGCTCTTCGGCCTGGGGCGTGGTCTGGACTGGCGAACCATCGGCCGTATCGCCTCGCTGATGGGCGCGATCAAGATCGCTGCCTCCGGCACCCAGAATCACCATTTCGATCTGGAGGGCTTCCGCGCTCGCTACGAGGCGGAGTTCGGCGAGGATCTGCCGGTCTGAGCTCTCCCTCCGGGGTCATGCGACCCTGATCCGCGGCGGCGGCCCCCGGGCCGCCGCGCGCGAGTCCCGACTTCAGTTCCCGAACAGCGTGCCGTAGACCTCGATGGAGCGCACGTCCGTCTCCATGCGGAGTTCGGCGACCATGTCCGGTTCCAGCGGAATACGCTCGGCCGCCGCCGGGTCGATCACGGGCAGGTCAGCCTCGTCGGTCGTGAGCTTGTGCCCCGGCTCCACCTTTTTGCTCAACGCGTTGGCTGCGTGAACCAGGCACACTTCGTCGTCGGAGGCCGGTGCCTCGCCGGGCGTGTGGTGATAGCCCACGATGTCGCGGTAGACCGTGGGCAGGTGCCATTGACGTAACAGCGCCGCGCCGACGGTGGCGTGGTCGAAGCCCAGGATCTCGAGCTCCAGGTCACGGAAAGTCAGCGGCTGTTCCGCCTCGTTGTCGGCGAGGCGCCGCAGGATCTCCGAAGCGGCTTCCGGGCGTATCTGATAGATGGCAAGCTTGCCGATGTCGTGAAGCAGCCCGCCGGTGAATGCCTGCTCGGCGTCGCCGCGCTGCAGCCGCTGCGATAGCAGCCGGGCCATTAGCCCGCAATAGACGCTGTGGTGCCAGAAATCGGCGACGTCCACCAGGCGGGTGTCGATCCGATCGAAGGCACTCGCCACTGAGGTGGTCAGCACCACGTTGTGCAGGGCGCGGGCGCCAAGTATGGATACGGCGAGGCTGACAGTATCCACACGACGGGGGAGGCCGTAGAAGGGGCTGTTCACCAGCCGTAGCAGGCGAGCCGTGAGCCCCGGATCGGCGGCCACCACCGAGGCCATGTCAGCGGCACCGTAGCGATCGTCATCCAACATCTCGCTGATGCGGTGCCAGGCGCGTGGCAGGCTTACGAGCTCGCTGGTGCGTGCGGCGACGTCGTCGGCTTCAGTCATTGTCACGTTCTCTGCGCGGTCGCGGGATGAGGCGCGCCGTTACGCGCCGAACACAGCATGCCAGAACCGCCCACGCAGCGCCGCCAATCGTGCCGAAAAAATGGGCGCCGACCACGACGGGGCCCCCCGCCGTGGTCTCGCTGCCCGGCAATGGTCCGAACGTCTGCTCCCAGGCCACCTTGGCGGTGATGGCCGCGAGTACCGGCAGGGCGAGAGTGTCCGTTCCGATGGCGAGCACCGCCACGTACGCGAGCAGCCCGTGAAGCATCCCCGAGAGGCCCACGTACCAGTCGACTCGTGGCGCCAGATACAGCAACCCCAGGCCGACCGCGGCGGCGCTGGCGATCACCGCGCCTGTCCAGGCCGCGGCGCCCAGCCGCCGCACTCCCCACATGGCGATGATGAACAGAGCCGCCAGGTTGAGTGCGGCATGGGCCGGACCGAGGTGTACGAGATGCGCAGTGAGCAGCCGCCAGACTTCGCCGTGGGTTACCGCCGAGCGTTCGTAGCGCAGCGCCTCGGCGGCGGGACCGCTCCAGCCCGCCACGACCACGCCGGCAGCCAGTAGCCACAAGGGGGCGGTGGCCCGCAACGCACTCATCGGCGCAGCCGGTCAGCAAGCTCCTCGGCGGTCGCTGCTTCGGGAAGGCAGTGGTGACCGATACACACGCGTGCGCCGCGTTCGGGGCCGACCGCGCTCGGTGCGCCGTCCGCCAGGACGAATACCTGGCGCTTGGGGGCGAAGTGCTCCCTCGCCGCCTGGCGCCAGCGACCGGTGTCGTCCCCGGCGGTGGCGCGGATGAGTACCGTGGCGCCGGGGTCGGTGATCTCGTCGATCGCGTCGAGCATGCTGCAGTGCGCTTCCGGGAACCCGGTCACTGCCGCTGCTGCGGCGTCGGCCGCGCGTTCGGCGCTGACTTGGTAACGGGACTCGCCGGTGAGTGCGCTGACGCGTTGCAGGCAGCGCGCCGCCACGGCTGCCCCTGCGGGCAGGGCGTCGTCGGCGAAGCCGTAGGGGCGCTGAATCAGTCGCTCATGGTCGTCGGCCGTGAAGTAGAAACCGCCGGCGTTCGGGTGTTCGAAGTGCTCGCAGATCAGGCTGGCCACCGACTCCGCGCGCACGAACCAGCGTTGCTCCCAGCGTGCTTCGAGCTGTTCGAGCAATGCCCACAGCAGGAAGGCGTGATCGTCGAGATAGGCGGGGTGTGCCGCCTCGCCGTCAGCCCATCGGGCGAGTAGCCGGCCGTCGCGCCAGAGATGCCCGTCGAGGAACGTCAGGGTGTCCGCCGCCGCGTCAATCCAGTCGTCGCGGCCAAGTACCCGACCCGCGTGCGCCAACCCGCGTGCGGTGAGCGCGTTCCACGCGGTGAGCACTTTCTCGTCCCGCTCGGGTGCGACGCGTTGCGCGCGTACGTGCTGAAGCTGGCGCCGCGCCCGCTGCCACAGGGCCACGACCTGGTCCCGCGGCAGGCGCAACCCCGCCGCGAGCTCCGAGAACGTGGCGTGAACGTGGAGATGCCAGCGTCCGTGGAAATTGGCACGTTCGTCCAGGCCAAAGCGGCGTATCACCAGCTCCGCGGCGTCGTCAGGCAGTGCTTCGCGCACGGCCTTCGGTGTCCACAGGTAATAGGCCCCCTCGCCCTCGGGGGTATCGGCATCCAGCGCCGTGGCGAAAGCGCCGCCGGGCAGGCGCATGTCGTCGAACAGCCATTCCACCGTCTCGTCGGCGATGCGGGCGAACAGCTCGTCGCCCGTGATCTGCCAGGCGTCGGCATAGAGGCCGAGGAGCAGAGCATTATCCGAGAGCATCTTCTCGAAGTGGGGAATCATCCAGTGGCGGTCCACCGAATAGCGGGCGAAGCCGCCGCCCACCTGGTCGAATATGCCGCCCAGGCCCATGCGCTGGAGGGTGTGACAGGCCATGTGCAGCGCCTGGCGGTCATCATTGGCGGCGTAATGACGCAGCAGGCGCTGCAGTACTGCCGGTTGGGGGAACTTCGGGGCAGCGCCGAAGCCGCCGAAAGGCTCGTCGAACGCCTGCCCGAGGCGGTCGCGTGCCGCGCCGAACGCCGACTCGGCGGTGGTCGCGTCGCCGTCGGCCGGCGGTTGCTGTAGCTCGTCGAGGGCCGCGCGCATGCGTTCGTTGTGCTCGCCGATGCTCTCGCGTTGCTCGTGCCAGGCGTTGCCGACCCGCTCCAGCACGTGGGGCAGGCTCGGCAACCCGTGCCGTGGCTCCGCGGGGAAATAGGTGCCAGCGAAAAAGGGCACCTGGTCAGGGGTCAGGAACACTGTCAACGGCCAGCCGCCACCGCGTCCGGCTAGCAGTTGATGCGCTGTCTGGTAGATGCGGTCCAGGTCGGGGCGCTCTTCGCGGTCGACCTTGACGCACACGAACCCGGCGTTCATCTGCGTGGCGATCGCCTCGTTCTCGAAGCACTCATGGGCCATGACGTGACACCAGTGGCAGGAGGAGTAGCCGATCGACAGCAGAATGGGGCAGTCGCGCTCGCGCGCGGCAGCCAGCGCCTCTTCGCCCCAGGGGTGCCAGTCCACCGGGTTATCGGCGTGTTGGCGCAGGTACAGGCTAGCCTCGCCGGCGAGGCGATTGGGACGTGCGGTCATCTCGGCCGTTGCTCCGTCGCCGCGGGTCAGTAGTGATGAAGCAATGGTAGCATTCGCGCATTGCCGTACTGAGAGTGTCACGGGATGGCGGTGCACATCGACCACGAGACCGACTGGATAGCCGAGGCGCGCTGGTGCCCTTCGCCCAACTGGGACGAGCGTCCCGCCGACACGATGGTGGATGCCGTGATTATTCACGGGATCAGCTTACCGCCGGGCGAGTTTGGCGGACCGTGGATCGATCGCCTGTTCACCAACGCGCTGGATCCTGCGGCCGACCCCTTCTTTGCCACCATCGAGGGGCTGAGGGTTTCGAGTCACCTGCTCGTTCGCCGTGACGGCGAACTGGTGCAGTATGTCGGGCTCGACCATCGTGCCTGGCACGCAGGGGTGTCGTCGCTGGCCGGGAGGCAGAGGTGCAACGATTTCGCCATCGGCATCGAGCTGGAGGGCACCGATGACTGTCCCTACAGCGAGCACCAGTATCAGCGGCTGTTGCCGCTGCTGGAAGGGCTCATGGGGCGCTACCCGGCCATTCGCCCCGAGCGCGTGGTGGGCCACTGTCATGTTGCACCCGGGCGCAAGAGCGACCCGGGCGAGGCGTTCGACTGGTCGCGGCTGGCTTCGCTGGGGATCCCGGAGCCTGAGGCCACTGGTTGACGTGAATGGTGGACTGCGTCGGGGAGTCGCTGGCTAAAAGCTAAAAGCTAAAAGCTAAAAGCTAAAAGCTAAAAGCTAAAAGCCAAAAGGCACGGGTGCAGGGGCCGGGTCGTAACCCACCGGTGTTACAGAAAGGTCCAAGCGTCGAGTTGCGCGGGGGGGCACGCGAAGCATTCCGCTGGCCCCCCGCGCAACTCGACGCTTGCCACTTGCAGCTCGCAACTCGAAATGTCGATCAGTTGAACGCCACGCTCGGCAGCCAGGTCACCAGGCCTTCCCAGTAGAACACCGCCGCGAGCCCCACAAGCTGGAGGATGATGAACGGTACGACGCCCTTGTAGATGTCCGTGGTCTTGATCTCCGGCGGACATACGCCCTTGATGTAGAACAGCGCGAAGCCCACCGGCGGGGTCAGGAACGAGGTTTGCAGGCAGACCGCGAACATGATCGTGAACCAGGCGAGATTGAAGCCCATACTCTCCACTACCGGCGCGACCAGCGGCAGGATGATCAGCGTGATCTCGACCCAGTCCAGGAAAAAACCGAGGAGAAACGTGACGAAGAGAATGGTCGCGAGGATGCCGTAATTGTTGAACGGCAGCCCCAGAAGCGCGTTCTCGATGACCTGATCGCCGCCGAGGTTGCGCAGGACCACCGAAAACGCCGTGGCTCCGAGGAAAATCGCGAAGATGAACGCTGACGTGCGCGTGGTCTGATAGAGGCTGTCACGCAGGACGGAGTAGCTCAGCCGGCGGTTGGCGAGCGCGAGCAGCATCGCGCCGGTGGCTCCCACCCCCGAGGCCTCGGTGGGTGTGGCGATGCCCATGAAGATCGAGCCGAGCACCGCGAGGATCAGCCCGGCAGTGGGGGCCGCCGCCAGCACCGCGTTCAATACGACCCGTGGCGTGATCTTCACCCTGTCCTTGGGTAGCGGCGCCATGTCGGGGCGCAGCCAGGCGAGGATCAGGACGTAGCCGATGTACAGCGCGCCGAGCAGCAGGCCCGGGAAGAATGCCCCGAGGAAGAGGTCGCCCACGGAAGTCTCCGGCCGCGCCAGCCGGTCGGCCATGATCACCAGCATGATGCTCGGCGGGATGAGGATGCCGAGGGTGCCGGTGGCGCAGGCGGTGCCCACCGCCAGCGAGCGGCTGTAGCCGGTCTTGAGCATGATCGGTAGCGAGAGCATGCCGAGCAGCACTACCGAGGCGCCGATGATGCCGGTGGTCGCGGCAAGCAGCATGCCGATGACGATGACCGTCACCGAATAGCCCCCGCGAACTGCGCCGAAGAGCGTGACCATGTTGCGCATCAGTCGCTCCGCCACGCCGGAGCGATCGAGCATTATGCCCATAAAGATGAACATGGGCAGCGCTACCAGTGTGTCGCTGGAGATCAGCGGCCAGAAGCGCTCGGGCAGCAGCTCCACGGAGCTGCCCCAGTTGAACCAGAGATCCGCGTTGAACTGCGCGACCAGCACATGGCCGACGACCGCGTAGATAACCGCGGTGCCGGCGAGCGCCCATGCCACCGGAAAGCCGGTCAGCAGGATGGCGGCGAAGGTGGCGAACATTGCAAGGACGAGGATTTGTTCGAGATTCACTGTAGTCGCTCCGGCCCGACGTCTGAATGTAGCGCGTTGTGCTTGGTGCTCACTGCGATGGCGCGCGGCGGTGTGCTCGCGGAAAGCCGAACAGCAGGGCCGTGCAGCGCGTCAGTCGCGCGAAGGCTGCAACGGCGAGCAGCGCCAGCGACAGCGGAATGAAGGACTTCAGGAAGAAGCGGTAGGGCAGGCCCGAAGGCGCCTGAGACGCCTCGCCGCGGGTGAATGCGTCGTAGGCATAGGGTGCGCCGTAGTAGATGCTCAGAATGAGAAAAGGCAGCAACAGCAGCACTAGTCCCAGGAGCTCGATCCAGGCCTGGGCACGCAGGCTGAAGCGCTCGTGGAGCACGTCCACGCGCACGTGATCGTCGGTGGCGAGGGTATACGCGAGTCCCAGGGGCCAGGCGACGCCGTAGATGTGCCAGGAGAGCTCCTCGAGCAGGATCGAGCCCTGGCCGAATGCGTAGCGCGAGATCACGCTCACCAGAATCACCGCTACCACAGGCAGCCAGAGCCAGGAAGCGGCCTGCCCCACACCCACGATCAGACCATCGAGGGTGCGGGACAGGGCGGTCTCGGGCAGCTCGGTATGGTGGTGGAGGTCGAGCTCCCCTTTCGGGACATGGATGTCGCCTTCGGGTTGAGTGCGTTCATGCTCTGTCATGCTCGACTCCGTACTCCATGCCTTGCTGCCCGATGACCGCCATTCACGTTGTCGTTACTGTCGTGCTTACAGATCCGCGGGGAGGTAAGCCCGCTTGTCCCAGACCTCGTATTCCTTCATGAACTGCTTCTGGGATTCCCACACGCGCCTGAAGTCCTCGTCCTTCGAGGCTTCTTCCTCGAGGACCTCCATGGTCACCTCCTTGAGCTCTTCGAGTACCGGGCGCGGGATTTGCTGGGTGGTGACGCCGCGGTCCTGGAACTTCATGAGCACCGCGCCGTTCTTCGCCTCGGACTCGGCCAGGCCGTAGGTCGTGGCAGCTTGGCAGGCAACTTTGATCTGGGCCTGCTGAGTATCGGACAGCCCCGACCACTCGTCGCCGTTGATGAGCATGTACTGCGCGGTGAACTGCTGATGCCAGCCCGGGAAGAGGTTGTATTTGACGATCTTGTCGAAGCCCAGGATCTGGTCGATGATCGGCAGCGAGAATTCGGTGGCGTCCAGCGTACCGGTCTCCAGCGCCTGGAAGAGCTCGCCACCGGGCATCATGGTCACCGAAGCGCCGAGTTTCTCGAGCACCCGCCCGCCGAGGCCGGCAAAGCGGATCTTCAGCCCCTTGTAGTCGTCGAGGCTCTCGATGGGCTCGTGATACCAGCCGGCGGTCTCCGGTCCGATGATGCCGCAAAGCTCGGCGTGCACGTCGAAGCCGGCGTTGGCATAGACCTCCTGAAGCATCTCGTGGCCGCCGTGGAAGTAGTACCAGGCATTGTAGGCCCACGGCTTCATCCCGAACGGCACGGCGGCGAACAGCGGGATGGACGGGATCTTGCCCTGGTCGTAGCCGATCCAGGTGTAGCCGGCCGAGACCTTGCCGTCGCTGACTGCGCTGAGGATGTCGAACGGCGGCACGATCTTGCCCGGCTCGGAGACGCGAATCTCGATATTGCCGCCGCTGATCTCGCCGAGGCGCTCTGCCACCCACGGCGCGGGGCTGCCGAGACCGGGGAGGTTGGATGCGAAGGCGATGGGCATGCGCCAGCGTACCCGCTCCTGCGCTTCGGCGGTGTCCGTGGCGCTGCCCAGGGCGAGTGCCCCGCCGACGACCGCCACGGCGGCGAAGCGCGCGATACCGGTTGCGAGTCTCATACTCTGCCTCCTGTCACTGCGTATTGCTTGTTGGCGCCGCCCGGCGCCGGGAAACTACCGGGGCGAAACCGATCGCCCTTCGGCAAGTATGGTCGACGTAGTTCACACATGGGACGAGAACACGGGCGACCGAGTCACTGTGGACTGTATCGAAGTCGTGGGAATGACCGTTCAACGTCCGCTTCGGATTACTAACCTTTGCGACAGTATTGCCAGGTTTCAGCGCCACTGCGCGGTGTTTCGGCAAGGCGCGTGAGCGCCGGCGTGGCGAGGCTCACGTCAAGCGAGCGCAACGCCGCCGAGGCGCCGCGCAGTGGCGCCCTGCGGGTGGCCGTGTGCGCCGCTGTGGACTGCGTTGCTCGTCGCTCATGTAGAGCTGCTACACCACACTCCTCGCGCCACTGACCGTCGAGGCGAGTGACTCGGGATACCGCAAGCCCACAGTGGCGGCGTACCGCCACGGCTTGTCGAAGCGAACAGCGGCGCACACGGCCACTGAAACCTGGCAATACTGTCGCAAAGGTTAGTAACCCCATGGCTGCGCGAGCGGCATTTCTCACCGGGGTGTGCTCGGTGCTGTGCATGGCAGGTATGCCTCCCCTCCTGCTGTTGTCGGGACGGGGTTGTCTGTCCCCGTTTGCTTGTCGTGGTCGTTCGGGATATTGGTCTGACCACCGCGCAGAGTATAGGCGGGAACGCCCCGTCAGATGCAACCCCGAATTCGCTCCCGGTGGAAACAGTGCTGAGCACCGGAACCCCACGGGGGCATATGGTCAGCGCCCGGGTGCCGGCTCCAGCACCGTCTCGCAGCCGATGGCGGTGACTTCTCCGCCATCGTCCAACTGAACCGCAGTGAGCGATCCGCCCCACAGGCAGCCGGTGTCGAGGGCGAGGATCTCCGGCGTGTTTACCAGGCCCAGGGTGGACCAGTGTCCGAAGATCACTCGCACTCCCTCACGGGTCAGGGGCCGGTCGGAAAGCTCGAACCAAGGGTAGTAGCCTTCAGGGGCTGCCGCCGGGTCGCCCTTGTAGTCCATCAGCAGCCGGCCATCGGGGGCGCAGTAGCGCATTCGGGTGAAGGCGTTGGTGATGTAGCGCAGGCGATCCCATCCGTTCAGCGTCGGGCTCCAGCGCGAGGGATGGTCGCCGTAGAGGTGATAAAGGAACTCCCGGTGGTCGGGCCCGCGCAACTGGGCCTCCACTTCCCGTGCTGCCGTGCGGGCCGTGGCGAGACCCCATGGCGGCGCGATACCGGCGTGGGCGAGAACGATCCCGGGCAGCTCCTCGGATTCGTGGAGAAGAGGGCGGTGACGAAGCCAGTCCAGCAATTCCTCGCCATCGTCCGCGGCGAGGATCTCGGTCACCGTGTCCGTGCGTTTGGCGCGGACGTGGCCCGCGGCCACCGTGAGCAGGTGCAGGTCGTGATTGCCGAGCACGGTGTCCGCCGCGGGCCCTAGCTTGCGTACGAAACGCAGTACCTCCAGAGACTGGGGGCCCCGGTTCACCAGATCGCCGGTGAACCATAGCCGGTCACGTGCCGGGTCGAAGTTGATCCGGTCGAGCAGTTGCTGCAGCGGTTCGTAGCACCCCTGAATGTCACCGATCGCGTACGTCGCCACACTCTCCTCCCGAAGGGCGGCAAAAGGTCGGGCGTTGTGGTCCGGATCTCAGTGTTGCAGAGCAGCACCGAAAGGTGAACCCATAGTCGCCTAGGTGCCCGCGTTCAGGATCTTGCGGCGTTCTTCCAGCGTTCCGAGCAGGTGCCGGTAACTCTGCTCAAAGGCACTGACGCCCTCATGCTCCAGCCGCTCGGTGACGGCGTCGAGAACGATACCGGCGTCGGCGATGCCGCGAAGCACGCCGTCGGCCTCGTCCATGGCCGAGGTGAGTGCTTCTTCGGCACGGCCGTGATCGCGGAACGCTTCCAGCGTGGCCGGCGGCAGGGTGGTCACCGTCTGTGCGCCGGCGAGCCCCTCCACGTAAAGGACGTCGTTGTAGTCGGGATTCTTGGTGGCGGTGGATGCCCACAGCAGGCGTTGGGGCTGGGCGCCGGCGGCTGCAAGGCGCGCATAGCGCTCGTCGGCGACCGTCTCCAGGAAGTGACGGTACGCGGTGGCCGCGTTCGCGATCGCCGCGCGGCCGCGCAGTGCTTCGAACGTGGCCGGGTCGGTGGCTTCGAGCTCCCGGTCGACCGCGGCGTCCACGCGGCTGACGAAGAAGCTCGCCACCGAGGCGATGCCCTCGATCTCGAGTCCGCGCTCGAGTCGGGATTCCAGTCCGCGCAGCCAGTGTTCGACGACCTCGCGATAGCGCTCGACGGCGAACAGCAAGGTGACATTGACGTTCACGCCCCGGGCGACAAGTGCCTCGATGGCGGGCAACCCGGCGCGGGTGGCCGGCACCTTCACCATCAGATTGTCGCGGTCGATGCGCTCGACGAGCCACAGTGCCTGGGCGACGGTGGCGTCGGCATCGTGGGCCAGCATGGGGGAGACTTCCAGGCTCACGAAACCGTCACGGCCCTCGCTGGCTTCATAGGCGGGGCGCAGGGTGTCGGCGGCGTCACGGATGTCGTCCATCGCGAGCGCAAAGAACAGCGTCTCGGTATCGGCGTCGGGCTGCGCCTCGACGAGCGCGGCGAGGCGCGCGTCGTAGCGGCGGCCGTCGGCGAGCGCTTTGTCGAAGATCGTCGGGTTGGAGGTGACGCCGGTGAGCGCGTCGTTACGGACGTGGGCGGCGAGTCCGCCGTCGTCGATCAGGCCGCGGTCGATGTAGTCGAGCCATACACTCTGGCCCAATCGGCTGAGTCTGTTCAGGGAGTTCGGCACCGTAACTGCTCCGGTTGCGGCCGCCCGGCTGGTGGTCCGGCGGCCCGTGTGTGTTACCCTGCAACGCAGCCCGACCCGGGCTGCCCGCAAAGGGGCCAGTGTCAGAGCATCCCGCGGGTCAAGGGGGGAAGGCAACCTTGAGACGGTCTATGCGCAAGCCCGATCTGCTGGCGTCGCTGACGATCACCGTCGTCATCGCCGTCGCAGCGTCGATACTCGTGCCGTATCTCTGAACGCGCGAAGGCGCGTTCAGAGTTGCAGGCATCAAGTCGAAAGCCGCGAGAGGCGGGCTGTCGGTCCCGTCGCCGCTCGCCTCTGTTGTAATGTCGTGCCTGCTGCTTGCCAGTCGCTATTTATAGGCGCACCGCGAGTACATCGCAGGGTGCGCCGTGGAGCACCGCGTTGGCCGTGGAGCCGAGCAGCAGCGCCAGGCCGTGGCGGCTATGGCTACCGACGACGATCAGATCCACGCCGTTTTCCTCGGCGTGGTCGATGATCTCCCGTTTGGTCTGGCCGACGCGGACTTCGTGGTCCCCGTCGGCCACGCTCAGGCGCGAGGCCAGGTCCCGCAGGCGTCGCTCGGCGTTGTTGAGCAGCTCCTGCTCGACATTGGCAGTGGGCGGAATCATCAGCTCGTTACCCGGCTCCACGGGCATGTTCTCCACGACGTGAAGCAGGCTGAGTCGGGCCTCGTAGCGGCTGGCGAGTTCTTTCGCTCGCTCGGCGACGCGTGCGCTGTCGTCCTGGAAATCGGCGGCCAGGAGAATGTGCTGATACCCCGTCATGTCCGTTTGCCTCCCCGTTGGCTGGACATCATCAGCGTAATCCACTGCCGCCCATCGGGGAATGGGGGCGCATGCGTACGCTGACTGCAATACGGGCAACGCCCGACGGAAGATGGCCTCCGTTTCACGTCATCTTCCCGGCAGGCGGGGCTAGCGGCCGAGTGCGCGTGCGAGTGCGGCGAAGTCCTCGAGCGTGAGCTGTTCCGGTCGGAGCGTCGGGTCGATGCCCGCCTGCTCGATGGCAGCGGGGGCGAGCAGTCCCTTCAGGGTGTTGCGCACGGTCTTGCGACGCTGGGCGAAGGCTCGGGTGACGACGGCGTTGAGCGTCGCTTCGTCGGGAACACTCACGGGCGGCTCGGTGTGAGGGACCAGCCGGACGAACGTGGACGTCACTTTCGGTGGCGGGTTGAAGGCGCCCGGGGGAACATGAAACTGTGGCTCCACCCGGCAACGGTACTGGACCATGACCGACAATCGGCCGTAGGTGCCGTCGCCCGGCGGTGCGGCCATTCGCTCGACCACCTCGCGCTGAAGCAGCAAATGCAGGTCCGCCACCGGCACACTGGCCTCGGTCAGGTGGAAGAGCAGCGGCGTGGAGATGTTGTAAGGCAGGTTGCCCACCAGGCGCAGTGGGGCGCCGCCGTCGGCGAGGGCGGTGAAATCCGTCTCCAGGGCGTCGCCCTGGACAATCCGTAGCCGTCCCTCGTGTCTTGCAGAGAGCCGTTCCAGGCCGTCGATCAGGTCGCGGTCGAGCTCTATCACCGAAAGTGCGGCGACGCGCTCCAGCAACGGTGCCGTGAGGGCGCCCCGTCCGGGGCCGATCTCGACGATGCGATCCTCTTCGCGTGGCCCGATGACCGCGACCATACGTGCGATCACGTTGCCGTCGTGGAGGAAGTTCTGGCCGAAGCGTTTGCGCGGACGATGGTTCATGCCGTTCGGGCAGCGCGAGCGCGGCGGGCAAGAGCGGCGGCCTGGCCGACGGCCGCGCGCAGGCTGCCGTCACGCGCTCGGCCACTGCCCGCGAGGTCGAGCGCGGTACCGTGATCCACCGACGTGCGCACGATGGGCAATCCCAGCGTGACATTGACGGCTTCGCCGAAGCCCGCGTGCTTGAGTACGGGAAGGCCCTGATCGTGGTACATGGCGAGCACGGCATCGGCCCCTTCAAGGTGCTGCGGCGTGAACAGGGTATCCGCCGGCAGCGGGCCCACCAGGTCCAGCCCGTCGCGGCGAAGGCTATCTAGCACGGGCTCGATGATCTGCGTTTCCTCGTGGCCCAGGTGGCCGCCTTCACCGGCGTGCGGGTTCAGCCCGGCGACCAGCACCCGCGGCCGGGCGATGCCGAAACGGGTGCGCAGATCGGCGTCCAGGATACGGGCGACGGCTTCCAGGCGTTCCCTGGTCAAGGCGTCGGCCACTGCTCGCAGGGGCAGGTGGGTCGTGGCCAGAGCGACACGCAGATCACCGGCGACGAGCATCATCACCGGCATGGCGCCACCGGTGCGTTCGGCGAAATATTCGGTGTGCCCGCTGAATGCGATGCCGGCGTCGTTGATGACGCCTTTGTGTACCGGTGCCGTCACTACCGCATCGTAGCGGCCCGCCAGGCAGCCGTCGGCGGCTTCGTTCAAGGTGGCGAGCACGCTCGCGGCATTGGCTGGATCGAGACGTCCGGTGCTGACGGTTCGCTCCGTGGGCACCGCGACGATCTCGATCCCCCGCGTGGGCTTGGCGTGTCGCGGCGCGAAATCGGTCAGCGGTGCGTCCACACCCAGTACCGCGGCGCGTGCCTCGATCACGGCGGGGTCGCCGATCGCCACGAGCCGGCAATCCGGCGGCGGATCAGCGGCGAGCATGGCGGTCAGGTCCGGGCCGATGCCCGCGGGTTCGCCGACGGTCAGCGCCAGGGTCGGGGGGGCAGCGTTGCTCATGAGCTACCGGTCGCCTCCAGGCGATAGTCCACGTATGCCTCTTCGCGAAGCTGGCGCAGCCACAGCTCGAGCTCTTCTTCCTCCTTGCGCTGGCGCAGCTGCTGGGCGGCCTGGTTGCGGCGATAGGTCTCGGTAGTGTCCTGCTCGCGGCGCTCGTGCACCTGAACGATATGCCAGCCGAATCGGGAACGGAAAGGCTGGCTGATCGCCCCCGGATCGAGCCGTTGCATGACGCGTTCGAATTCCGGCGCCATGCTGCCGGGAGTTACCCAGCCGAGGCTGCCGCCTTCGGTGGCCGAAGCCTTGTCGTCGGAGTTGGCGCGGGCGAGCTCGGCGAAGGATTCGCCGGACAGCACGCGCTGGCGCAGCGCCGAGAGCCGGCGGCGGGCGTCCTGGTCACTGACGACTTCGTTGGTCCGGATCAGTATGTGGCGGGCACGGGTCTGGGTGACCACGTGGCGCTCGGCGTCGCGGCGGTCTTCCACCTTGAACAGGTGAAAGCCGGAAGGGGTGCGCAGGACGTCACTCACGTCACCGGGCTGGAGGTCGCTCAGCTTTCCGGCGACCACCGCGGGTAGCTCCCCCGCGCGGCGCCAGCCGAGATCGCCGCCTTCGAGGGCGTTGCGGCCGTCCGAATGAGTCGCGGCCAGGGTGGCGAAGTTGGCGTCGCCGCCGGTGAGCTCACGGCGCAGGCCTTCGGCTTTCTCGCGTGCTGACTCGATGGCTTCCGGCGAGGCGGCCTCCGGTAGGGCGACCAGCAGATGACGGAGGCGATATTCCACCTCGCGCTCCGCGATCTGGCTCTGGAACTGGTCGATTTCCTGAGGCGTGATATTGATACGCTGGTCCATGGCGCTGCGGTGCAGGCGCTGCAGTGTGATCTCGCGCCGCAGCCGCTCGCGAAAGCCCGCCATGGTCATGCCTTCGCGTTGCAGGGCATCGCGGAAACCCGGCAGGTCCAGATCGTTCTGCCGTGCCACCTGGCGCACCGCGGCGTCCAGGGTGGCTTCGTCCACGCGGACGCCGGCACGTTCGGCGGCATCGAGCTGCAGGCGCTGCATGACCAGGCGGTCCAGCACCTGGCGGCGGAGCTGGTCCTCGGGCGGCGCCTGGATGTCGCGCTGGGCGAGCTGCGCGCGCGCGGCGGTGAGCTCCTCGCGGAATTCCGAGAGCAGGACCACGTCGTCGTTGACCACGGCGACCACGCGGTCGAGCAGCTCGGCCGCTGCCGTTGCCGGCACGGCGAGCGTGACCACGAGCATCGTGGCGGTGATCCAGCGCGAGAGAGTCTTGAACAACACGTCATGCACCTCGGATGCTGTGTGCGCGCGTACCGGGCTAATAGGTCGGAGCGCGGTAGCCGGGTACGCTGTCCTCGAAGAATTGCGGAATTGTATCACCGAGCCCGCCGAGGCCCTTGAGGACGAACTGCAGCATCACCTGCGTCTGGAGGTCGTCGCCGGGATCCGAGCCCTGGCGGGCACGGTGCACGGCGCGCAGCGCGTAGCAGCAGCTATCGTACTCCAGGCCCACGAACCGCTCGGCGGTGCGATCGTCGTCGAGATCCCAGCGCCAGCCGCCAAGCAGCGTCCAGCGCGGGCTCGCCGCCCACGCAAAGCTGGTTTCCGCCTGTTCCAGCCGGGTGCGGTCGTCCCCGCGGCGGTCGCGGTAAGTGAGGTTGAGCACGCGGCTCGGCCCACCACGCCATCGGACACGCCCGTAGAGGTCGCGGTTCCCCGCGTCGCGGGGATCCCAGTTGAAGTTGAGCGTGGTGGACAGGCCCGCCGGCAAGTTGGCGCGGAGCTCGGTGACGTAGTCAGAGCGGGAGTCGGTCTCCGGCTCGCCGTCGAGGGTGACCTCGCGGTCGTCGAAATAGAGGATCTGCCCGGCGGAGAATCGTAGGCGGCTGGCGCCGGTGGCGCGGTCGATGAAGCGTGTGCTGACGCCGACGGTGAGCTGATTGGCGTCGCCGACCCGGTCCGCGCCGGTGAAGCGATTGGCGCGGAAGAGCTGGCCGTAGGTGAGCGCGGCCTCGCCGGTGTCGAACAGCGGTAGCGACGATTGCGAGCGCTCGGGCACGCGCAGGTAGAACAGCCTCGGCTCCAGGGTCTGGGTGACCGGGTCGCCGAAGAAGCTGGCCTCGCGGACGAAGTTCATGCCGGCGTCCACGCTGTAGATGGGTACGCGGCGTTGCGGCGTCTCGTCGCCAGCGTCCGGGCGGTCCAGCCGATACCCCGTGTAGCGGTAGGCGACTGCCGGTTCGACATGGTAGGCCAGGCTCCGCATCGGCAGCGACAGGCGAGGGCGCAGGTCATAACGCTGCCCGGTGGTGCGCAGATCCGGGTGCGGATGGGCGAAGTCCACCGCTTCGGCAGTGAGGCTGAAGTCAATCGGCAGGCCTGTCACCAGCGGGCGGTAATCGAAGCCGAGGCGGGGCTGGCGGGCATAGGGTTCCCGGGCGCGCGGCAACAGCGGGTCCACCGTCTGCCAATCCTGCGCGTCCGCCGCAACGGTCCAGTCCGATTCGCTCCAGCCGATGCGCGCGTAGCTCTCCAGGTTGCGTTCCGCGCTGTCGAACGCGTCGTCGCCGAAGGAGGTATCGAAATCGTCCAGAAAGTCGCTGTCGCTCACCCGGCGCTGGACGAGCTCGCCACTGAAGTGATCGTTCACGGCGAAGCGGTGGCGCTGGTGCAGCGACCAGCGGTCGTCTCCGAAGGCGTCGTCGTCCGGGAGGTACTGCGCCCGGATTGCGCCGCCGGCGTGGGGTTCGAGGTAGCGGACCTCGCCGCCCAGCATGAACCCGCGGTCAGTGTGCAGTGTCGGCGTCAGGGTGGCGTCGCGATTGGGGGCGATATTCCAGTACCACGGCGTCGACAGCGCGGCGCCGCCCTCGCTGTCGTATCCGAGCGAGGGGGCGAGAAAGCCCGTGAGACGCTCGCTGCCCACCGGGAATCGCAACCACGGTGTGTACAGAATGGGCACGTTTGCCACGGATACTGCCGCGTTGCGGGCGATGCCCTGGCGTGCCTCTCGGTCGATGGTGAGCTCCTCGGCGCTGAGCCACCAGAGCTCTTCGCCCGGGTTGCAGGTGGACAGGCGCACATCGCGGTAGCGACTGCGGGACTCGTCGATCATCCGGGCCTCGCCGGCATGGCCCTGAAGGTGGCCCGCGTCCACACGATAGGTCACCGCTGAGAAGTGCCCCGAGTCGTCGTCCAGGTCCACGGTGGCATCGTCGGCGGTCAGCAGGACCCCCGCTTCCTGATAGCGCACGTTGCCTTCGGCTGTTATGCGTTGTTCGCGGTCGGCGAATGTCAGTCGTTCGGCGGTGATCCGGCGGTCGGCGCGTTGCACGCGCGGCGATTCCGTGAGGATGTAGCGTTCACCGTCGAAGCGTGCCGAGCCTGCCTCGACCTGGGTCGGGGTATCGGGTTCATCACGCGCTGTGGGGTCGCCGACGGGGGGCGGGGTCAGCGCGGGGCCGCACAACGCCCAGGGGCTCTCTGCCGCCTGTGCCGTCGGCATGCCGGCTGCGAACGAGGCGGCGAGGGTCAGGGCGGATAGGCGGCTGCGAGGCGTCAACGCTGACTCTCCTGCTGGTTGATCGTGTCCTGGGTAGGTCGCGCCGGGCGCGGGCTACCTTCGCACAGCTCCCGGGGGGCCGCAAACGTACGCGGTTTGCGTATCATGTCCCTGCCCGATGACGCACGGGCTTCGAGCTCACAATGCCGCCGACCAGGAGTGCGACTGGCGTGATGACCGCCGACACATCCGGGCCACCGGTGTCCCGGATCGAGGAGATCGATGACTGGCTGACGTGCCAGATCGGGCCGGGGCGCGGACCGTTGGTGCCCATCGCCGGCGATGCCGGCCCGCGGCGCTACTTCCGTGTCAGCCATGCCGGTGGCACTCGCGTGGTCATGGACGCCGTGCCCGGTGCCGACGAAGTGCATCGGTTCCTGCGCACGGGGGAGCTGTTGCGTGCCGCCGGCGTGCATGCGCCTGAGGTGTACGCGGCAGCGCCGGATCGCGGCCTCGTGCTGCTGGAGGATCTCGGCGAGCGGGACTATCTGGCGGGATTCGCACGCGGGGAGGACGATCGTCTCATGCCTGCGGCGCTTCGAGCGCTGGTGCGCTGGCAGGCGGCGTCGCGCTCTGGGGTTCTGCCACCTTACGATGAGGCGCTGTTGCGCCGCGAACTCGGGTTGTTTCCCGAGTGGTACCTCCAACAGCATCGCGGGATCCGTCTGAACGCGCGCGATCTCGGTGCCTGGGAGTGTGTCTGTGACGCGTTGGTCGCGCGGGCGCTCGCGCAGCCGCAGGTATATGTCCATCGCGACTACATGGCACGCAACCTGATGGTCTGCGAGGGCCTCCCCGGAGTCATCGACCACCAGGACGCGGTTTACGGGCCGCTTGCCTACGATCTCGCTGCCCTGCTGAGGGATGCATTCTGGGAGTGGCCGGCGCCGACGGAGGATCGCTGGATCGGTTTCTACCTCGCCGAGGCGCGCGCCGTGGGCCTACCTGTGCCCCACGACGAGGCTTTTCGTCAGGATCTCGATTGGATGGCGGTGCAGCGCCACCTCAAGATTCTCGGGCTTTTCGCCCGGCTCTACTATCGCGACGGCAAGTCCCGTTACCTGCCGGAGCTGCCGCGGTTCGCACGTTTTATCCGTCGCGAGGCCGCACCATGGCCGGCGCTTTCGCCACTGCTGAGCCTGTTCGACCGCCATGGCGTGGGCGAGGAGAGCGCATGCGGGCGATGATTCTCGCCGCCGGTCGTGGCGAGCGCATGCGGCCGCTCACCGACGACCGCCCCAAACCGTTGCTGCCGGTCGGCGGACGTGCGTTGATCGACTGGCACCTGGAGGCTCTGGCGGCGGCGGGTGTGGTCGAGGTGATCGTGAACGTCGCCTGGCAGGCCGAGGCGCTCACCGATCATCTGGGGGACGGTCGCCGTTGGGGGCTGTCCATCCGAATCTCCGATGAGCGCCCCCGGGCGCTGGAGACAGGTGGTGGCATTCTCCGCGCTCTGCCGCTGCTCGGTGACGCGCCCTTTTGCGTGGTCAATGGCGACGTCTGGTCGGATTTCGATTTCCGTCGGCTGCCAGCGGCGCCTGACGGTGACGCGCATCTGGTGCTCGTGGATAACCCCGCCCATCATCCCGACGGTGACTTCACCTTCCGGAATGGGCGAGTCGGCGGCGATGGCCCCCGGTTGACCTTTTCGGGGATCGGGGTCTATCGACCCCGGTTATTCGTCGGCTGCGAGCCCGGGGCATTCCGGCTTGCGCCGCTGCTGCACGCCGCTGCGGTGCGGGGTGGCGTTACCGCGACGTATCACGGCGGCGTTTGGTGTGATGTGGGTACGCCCGAGCGCCTGCGCGCCCTGGACGCCGAGCTCGGACAGAGGCAACGGCGGTGACCGACGAGGCACGGGCGCGTTTTCATCGCCGGCTGCGTGACGACACCCTGGCGCTGCGCGAGGCACTCGCCGACGGCAGCGCCCGTGCGGCCGAGCGAGCGCTGTCGCTGACGCTTCCCGTGTGGTGCCGCGGCTCTCGGGGCTGGCAGGTGGCGCACGTGCAGCAGGGTTGTGGCGACTGGGGAGCGCAGGCGTTCACGCGCCTCGCCGCGAGCCTCGGTGGCGAGGTTGGTGACGGTCTGGCGCTGACGACTCTCCCGGGACTTCCGGCCGCCGTCGATGTCGACGAGCCCGATCCCGAGGAGGTGGCCGCGCGACATACGCTCGCGACCGCCATGACGGCCGCGCCGGGGGGGCCGTCGGCACCGTTCTCCCAGCTATTTCCGTTGCGCGTGTGTCTGTCGCTGGAGCCGGGGCGCGCGGCGGATCCGTACAATGCGGCGGTGGCTGCTTCGTCCCTGGTGGTGGCCGCCGGTGGCGGGCTTCCCGAGCGTGTCGGCGGTGGCGAGGTGGCCGATGTCGCCACGGCGATCCTGGCTGCGTTGCGGTTCGGCAGCGGCGAGACCCGGCAGCTGCGCGCGGGTATCGGGGCCGGCTACGGCCGTGACGACCTCTATTGGCAGTTCGTGAGTAACCGCCAGCATCATCCGGTGCTTGCCGGCACGGTGGCGGCTGCGCCGGAGGACGCATTCGCTGCGCTGCGCTATCACGATGCCACCGTCTGGCGCTGGCAACGAGCAAGGGTGACCATTCACGGCGGGGTGGACGTGCGCTACGCGCTCGAGACGCGGCTGCTGGCACCGGGCCCGACGGTGACCGACACGGTCGCGCTTGTTGCGTTCTGGGTGGGGCTCGTTCATGGCCTGATGGACCAGCACCCTCCCGCACGGCTGGTATTCGACGATGCCGAGGCCAACCTGCGCACGGCCGTGCGTCGGGGGTTGGCCGGGTGGGTGTCGTGGTTCGGGCGCAAGCGGCAATTGGCCGACGTCGTGATCGAGGCGGCCGAGGGGCCCGCGGACGAGGGGCTAGCACGGCTCGGGGTCGTGGCGGCGGAGCGCCGCGAGTGGCTGGGCATCGTCGCCGAGCGGGCGCGAACCGGACGGGACCTGCGCACCTGGTTCAGTGGCAGACCAAGCGACGAGCGGGTGGAAGCCCTGTCAGAGCACGCCGCCACCGGTGCACCGGTGCACACCTGGTCGCCGGGGTAAGGGGGCGCCGCGCGGACCGGAGCCCGTAAGCCGATAGTGAAGCCTCGGCAACGAATCATTGAGAGTGCGCAGTGCCACCAAGCGCACGAAGGCGGTGGTGCCGCTCAGTGGTCGACCATTTCGGTGCCGCAACCTCTTGCGGCGACGTAATCAGTCCGCTTCCGGCACGCCGGCCTGAAACCGATTCCGGATACTAATGCTGTGTCGTGGACGGGCAGGGGCCGGTGGGGTCGGTAAGCAGCTGTTCCACGTCCACCGGATCGAATCGGTAGGCTTCGTTGCAGAAGTCGCAGTGCACCTCCACGAGGCCGTGCTCGGCCACGATGTCGCGCACCTCGGCCTCGCCGAGGGAGGCGACCATCGCGCCCACGCTTTCGCGGGAGCAACGACAGCGAAAACGCAGTGGCATTGGGTCGAACAGCCGGATGTCCTCTTCGTGGAAGAGCCGGCGCAGGATCTCGGAGACATCGAGGTTCAACAGCTCGCGCACGGTGAGCGTTTCCGCGAGATGGCCCGCACGTTCCCAGGCATCGACGTCTTCTGTGGCGTCGCCGGGCATCCGCTGGAGCAGCATGCCGCCGGCCCGCCCTTCGACGGCGGAGAGCCACACGCGGGTGTCGAGCTGTTCCGAGTCGCGGAAGTACTTCTCCAGCGCGGCCGCGAGGCTGCCCGGCGCGAGATCGACGATGCCCTGATAGCGCTCGGTCCCGTCCTCCGGATCGACGGTGATCGCCAGTGCGCCACCACTTGCCTGCTGGTTCAGGGGTGCGTCCGGGACCTCGGCGTTGTAGCGGGCCAGCGCCCGCAGTGTGCCGTCGCTGTTGACTTGTACCACGAGCATGGTCAGTGGGCCGTTGGCCTGGATCTGGAGCACGAGCCGCCCCCGGAACTTCAGCGTGGCGGTGAGCAATGCGGCGGCAGCCATCGCTTCGCCGACCAGGCGTGAGACGACCGGCGGATAGTCCGCGCGGCGGATGACCTCGCGGAAGACATCGTCGAGCTGCACGAGCTCGCCGCGAACGTCGGCGTTCTCGAAGAGGAATCGGTAGAGGCGATCACTCATGGGCCCGTCTCACGGTGGTTGTCATCAGCGCCCGGCGGGCGCCGGGCGCCCGCCATCGGATGATAGCAGTTCCGGCGGGTGCGACCGTCGGTTCAGCCGTCGAGCTTGCGCTTGAGGATCTCGTTGACCTGCTGCGGGTTCGCCTTGCCGCCGGAGGCCTTCATCACCTGGCCGACGAAAAAGCCCAGCAGCTTGGTTTTGCCGGCGCGATACTGTTCGAGCTGGGTCGGGTTGTTGGCGATGGCCTCATCCACCATGGCCTCGATGGCGCTGCTGTCGGTCACCTGCTTGAGGCCGCGGGCCTCGATGACCGCATCCGCATCCCCTTCGCCGGCCCACATCGCCTCGAAGACGTCCTTGGCGATCTTGCCGGAGATGGTGTTGTCCTCGATGCGCTGGAGCAGTCCGGCGAGGGCCTGGGCGCTCACCGGGCTCTCGGTGATGTCGAGTCCGGCCTTGTTGAGGGCGCCCGAGAGCTCGCCCATCACCCAGTTGGCGGCGAGCTTGGCCTCGCCGCCGGAGGCCCTGGCGGTGGCTTCGAAGTAGTCGGCGAGCTCGCGGCTGGCGGTGAGCACACCGGCATCGTAGGCGGGCAGGCCGTAGTCGCTGACGAAGCGCGCCTTCTTGGCATCCGGCAGCTCCGGGAGCTCGTCGCGAACGTCGTCGATCAGCGTCGGTGTGACCTCCAGGGGCAGCAGGTCGGGGTCGGGGAAGTAACGATAGTCGTTCGCTTCCTCCTTGGTTCGCATGGAGCGGGTTTCGTGCTTGTCGGCGTCGTAGAGGCGGGTCTCCTGAACGACCTCGCCACCATCCTCGATGAGCTCGATCTGGCGCTCGATTTCGTAATTGATCGCCCGCTCGACGAAGCGGAAGGAATTCAGGTTCTTGAGCTCCGCGCGAGTGCCGAAGGTCTCCTGCCCCTTGGGGCGCACGGAGACGTTGGCGTCGCAGCGGAAGCTGCCCTCCTGCATGTTGCCGTCGCAAATGCCGAGATAGCGCACCAGCGAGTGGAGCTTCTTCATGTAGGCCACGGCTTCCTTGGCCGAGCGCAGGTCGGGTTCGGAGACGACCTCGAGCAACGGCGTGCCCGCCCGGTTGAGGTCGATGCCCGACATCGCTTCGAAGCCCTCGTGCAGGCTCTTGCCGGCGTCTTCCTCCAGGTGGGCCCGGGTGACGCCGATGCGCTTGGTGCCACCGTCATCGAGCTCGATGTCCAGGTGGCCGCGGCCGACCACGGGCAGCTCGTACTGTGAGATCTGGTAGCCCTTGGGCAGGTCGGGGTAGAAGTAGTTCTTGCGCGCGAATACCGAGCGGCCGGCGATGTCCGCCTCCAGGGCGAGTCCGAGACGCACGGCGAAGCGCACTGCCTGCTCGTTCAACACCGGCAGCACGCCCGGCATCCCCAGGTCCACGGCGCAGGCCTGGCTGTTGGGCTCGGCGCCATAGGCCGTGGAGGCGCCGGAGAAGATCTTGGTCCTGGTGGCGAGCTGGACGTGAATTTCCAGCCCGATGACCGTTTCCCATTCCATGACGAGTATCCTGATTGGAGGTTTCTCGTGGCGCGTTTCGCGTTGCGGGTTTCGGGGATCCCGGGCGTTGCCGCGGTGGTGCCCGAAACCAGAAACCCGGAGCCCGAAACCCGCGACCTTTTCTGCCGTTACGCGTAGTCCTCGGGGCTACGCAGGTGCCAGTCAGTGGCCTGCTGGTAGCGGTGGCCGACATTGAGCAGCCGCGCCTCGTCGAAGTAGTTGCCGATGAGCTGCATGCCCACCGGACGGCCATCAACGAAGCCGGCAGGCACTGACAGGCCGGGCAGTCCGGCGAGGTTGACCGCGAGGGTGTAGATGTCGGAGAGGTACATCTGCACCGGGTCGTCGGCCTTCTCGCCGATGTTGAACGCTGCCGTGGGCGCCACCGGGCCGAGGATCACGTCCACCTCTTCGAGGGCGCGGGCGAAGTCGTCGCGGATCATCCGCCGCACCTGCTGCGCCTTGAGATAGTAGGCATCGTAGTAGCCGGCGGACAGTGCGTAGGTGCCCACCATGATGCGGCGTTTGACCTCGTCGCCGAAGCCCTCGCCGCGGCTGCGGGTGTAGAGGTCCTCCAGGTCCACGGGATTCTCGCAACGGTAGCCGAAGCGCACGCCGTCGAAACGCGAGAGGTTGGAGGACGCCTCCGCCGGCGCGATGACGTAGTACACCGGCACGGCGAGGTGAGTGTTCGGCAGCGAGATCTCGCGGATCTCCGCGCCCTGGCCGCGCAGCTCCTCGACGGCCGCGTCGATGGCCGCGCGTACGCCGGCGTCCAGACCCTCGCCGAAGTACTCCTTCGGCAGGCCGATGCGCACGCCGTTCAGCGGTGTGTCCAGCGCCGCATGGTAGTCGGGTACCTCGCGCTCGAGGCAAGTGGAATCGCGGCGGTCGAAGCCGGCCATGGCGCCGAGCATCAGCGAGAGGTCCTCGGCGGTGCGGGCCATGGGGCCGCCCTGATCGAGGCTCGAGGCGAAGGCGATCATGCCGTAGCGAGACACCCGCCCGTAGGTGGGCTTGAGGCCGCTGATACCGCACATCGCCGCCGGCTGACGGATGGAGCCGCCGGTGTCGGTGCCGGTGGCCGCGGGCGCGAGACGGCCGGCCACTGCGGCCGCCGAGCCCCCGGAGGAACCACCGGGCACGGCGTCGGTATCCCAGGGGTTGCGCACGGGGCCGTAATAGCTCGTCTCGTTGGACGAGCCCATGGCGAATTCGTCCATGTTGGTCTTGCCGAGCATCACGGCGCCGGAGTCGGCGAGTTGCTCGACGACGTGGGCGTCGTACGGCGCGGTGAAGTTGTCGAGCATGCGGCTGCCGCAACTCGTGCGCACGCCGTCGGTGCAGAAGATGTCCTTGTGTGCGATCGGCACGCCGGTGAGCGGGCCCGCTTCACCGCGGGCACGGGCGGCATCGGCGGCCTCGGCCTGAGCGAGCGCCTGCGACTCGGTCACGGTGATGAAGCTGTTGAGACGGCCGTCGAGCTCGCGAATGCGTGTGAGAAAGTGCTCGGTGAGCTCACGGCTGGAGAACTCGCCGGCGGCGAGCCCGGCGGAGAGCTCGGCGATGGTCTTGTCGTGCATGGTGACTCGGAATCCTCAGGGCCGGTTGACCCGTCCCGGGCGCGTCGCGTCCGGGATAGTGCCAGCCGGTCCTCGTAGCGGGGTCACTCGATGACCCGTGGCACCAGGTACAAGCCGGCGTCGGTGGCCGGCGCGATGGACTGGAAGCGCTCGCGCTGATCGGTCTCCGTGACCTCGTCGGCGCGCAGGCGCTGGGTCATGTCCAGCGGGTGCGCGAGTGGGGTCACACCCTCGGTCTCCACCGTACTCATCTGTTCGACGAAATCGAGGATGTCGCTCAGGTTGCGCGCATACTCGGGCACCGCGGATTCGTCGATGCCGAGGCGCGCGAGATGCGCGATCTGCTTCACTGCCGAAGCATCCAGGGACATGTGCTCTCTCCGTGTGAGGTAGGCGCGTGGCATCGCCGGCCGACGAGCGGGAATCCGGGGGTGCCCCGCGTGATCGCGTTACAGAGGCCGAAAAGCTAGCACAGAAGCCAGCTTGCCCAAACCCCCACCCGTTGTTAGATTAGCCGCTTTCCTCGACCGGCTGGATTCTCGGGATGTTCAAGGGCATTCGTGGACTTTTCTCCAACGATCTCTCTATCGATCTGGGCACTGCCAATACATTAATCTACTCCCGAGGCCAGGGCATCGTTCTCAACGAGCCATCGGTAGTAGCGATCCGCCAGGATCGTGACGGCGGGCCGCGACACATCGCCGCGGTGGGTCAGGAGGCGAAGCTGATGCTCGGCCGCACGCCGGGCAACATCCGCGCCGTGCGGCCCTTGAAGGACGGTGTCATCGCCGATTTCACCGTCACCGAGAAGATGCTGCAGAACTTCATCAAGAAGGTGCATGAGGCACGCTTTTTCAAGCCGAGCCCGCGTGTGCTGGTGTGCGTTCCCTGCGGCTCGACGCAGGTGGAGCGGCGGGCGATCAAGGAGTCCGCTGCCGGTGCCGGTGCGCGTGAGGTGTTCCTGGTGGAGGAGCCGATGGCGGCGGCCATCGGTGCGAACATGCCGGTGGACGAGGCCCGCGGGTCCATGGTGCTCGATATCGGTGGTGGTACCTCCGAGGTGGCCGTGCTGTCGTTGAACGGCATCGTCTATGCGGCATCGGTGCGTATTGGCGGCGACCGCTTCGATGAGTCAGTCATCAACTACGTCCGCCGGAACTACGGTATCCTCATCGGCGAAGCCACGGCCGAGCGCATCAAGCACGAGATCGGTACCGCGTTCCCGGGCACCGAAGTCCGTGAGCTCGAGGTCAAGGGCCGCAATCTCGCTCAGGGAGTGCCGCGCAGTTTCACCCTGAATTCCAATGAGATCCTGGAGGCTTTGCAGGAGCCGTTGTCCGGGATCGTCGGCGCGGTCAAGACCGCGCTGGAGCAGACCCCCCCGGAGCTCGGTGCCGACGTCGCCGAGCGCGGAATCGTACTGACCGGGGGCGGTGCGCTGCTACGTAACATCGACCGTCTGCTCATGGAGGAGACCGGCCTGCCGGTGGTTATTGGCGATGAACCTCTGACCTGCGTCGCCCGCGGGGGCGGGCGTGCCCTGGAGCTCATGGACGAGCGCGGAACGGACCTGTTCGTCAGCGAATAGCACGGGCGTTCGCCCGGTGACGAACAGGTTGGGGATGATGAGCGGGCCCACAAGGGCACCGTTTTGGCGTTATCCTTTGGCGCAATTGGTCAGACCCCGGGGGAAGCCATCAAACCGCTGTTCGCACGAGGTCCTTCGGTCACCGCCCGATTGGTGCTTCTGGCGCTGGTCTCTCTGGCGCTGATGGTGGTTGACCATCGCCACAATGTGCTGCAGCCGGCACGCTATGCGCTCTCCGCCGTGGTCTATCCCGTCCAGATGGCTGCCGACCTTCCGTCGCAACTCGGCCAGTTCATCTCGCGCGAGTTCCGGGGCCGGCGCGAGCTGCTCGCCGAAATCGAGCGATTGCGGGACCAGAACATGTTCAACCAGGCGCGATTGCTGAAGCTCGATGCCCTGGAAGAGGAAAACATCCGTCTGCGCGAGTTGCTCGATTCGGCCTACGAGGTGGGCGAGGCAGTGCTCATCGCGGAGCTCATGCGTGTCGATCTCGACCCCACGACGCATCTCGTGCGCATTGACAAGGGGGCCACCGACGGATTGTACGCCGGGCAGCCGGTGCTCGATGCCGGCGGCATAGTCGGCCAGGTCAACGAGGTCGGGCCATTCACCGCGACAGTGCGTCTGATCTCCGATCCGAGTCACGCTATTCCGGTTCAGGTCAACCGCAACGGCGTCCGGGCGGTAGCGGTGGGCACCGGTGACCTGTCCTCGCTCACCCTGAAGAACCTGCCGAACAACACCGACATACGTCACGGTGACCTGCTGGTCACCTCCGGACTCGGCGGGCGGTTTCCGCCCGGGTACCCCGTCGGGCGCGTGGCACGTGTGAATACTGACCCCGGGGAGGCCTTCGCCCGCGTGGATGTGCGCCCGGCGGCGGCGTTGAATCGGCTCCAGGAAGTCTTGCTGGTCCGCCGGGACGGTGATGTGCAGCGCTTCGCCGGCGGGGATGCCGCCGAGCCCGAGGTCGAGGCGCCGGGCTCATGAACGCGCCGCGGCGCGGTGGCGGCTGGGTCATCGTCGTGAGCCTCGTGGGGGCGCTGGTCCTGGCGGTGGTGCCTTTGCCCGAATCCGTGGACCTGCTGCGTCCGCCCTGGGCGTTGCTCGTGATCATTTACTGGGTTCTGGCCCTGCCCGAGCGCGTGGGTGTCGGCGTGGCGTGGTGTAGCGGGTTACTCGTGGACGTGCTGCGAAGCACGTTGCTGGGGGCACACGGGTTCGCGTTCGCGCTGGTCGCCTGGCTGACGATGAAACTCCATCAGCGCTTGCGTGTCTTTCCGCTGTGGCAGCAGGCGTTCACCGTATTGCTATTGACGTTGCTGGTGCGCGTGCTGCTGTTCTGGCTCGACGGGATCACCGGGCAGCCCGAGGTAGGGTGGCAGCACTGGCTGCCGGCGCCCACCGCCGCGGTTGTCTGGCCACTGGTCTTCGTTTTCCTCCGGGAAATGCGCCGGCGCTTCAACGTCCGCTGACACGAATGCTCGATCAACAGATAAAGGACCAGGCCGGGGAGTTGCGGCTCGTGCGCTCGCGTCTGGCAGTCAGCCTGCTGTTGGTGATGGCTGCGATGGCGGTTCTCGGGGGGCGGCTGTGGTGGCTGCAGGTCGCCGGCTATCAGCACTACAGCACGCTATCCCAGGAAAACCGCGTCAAGGTGGTGCCGGTCGCGCCCACCCGGGGCCTCATCTACGATCGCAACGGTGTCCTGCTTGCCGAGAACGTGCCCACCTACCGGCTGGTCGTCACGCCGGAGCAGGTCGTTGACATGGAACGCCTGCTCAAGCGCCTGGGGCGTGTCGTCACGCTCCGACCGGTGGATCTGGAGCGGTTTCACCGCCTGCGCCGGCAGCGGCCGGGGTTTCAGGAAATTCCGCTGAAGTTCGACCTCACTGAGGAGGAAGTCGCCAAGCTCGCTGTCGACCGGCACCGGTTCCCCGGCGTGGAGGTGAAGGCGCAGCTCACCCGGCATTACCCGCTTGGGGCAACGGCCGTGCATGCGGTCGGTTATGTCGGCCGCATCAACGAGCGCGAGCTCGAGAAGCTGCCGGCGGCGCAGTATTCCGCCACCAGTCACATCGGCAAGAGTGGCGTCGAGCGTTTCTACGAGGACCGCCTGCATGGCGAGGTGGGCGTCGAGCGTGTGGAGACGAACGCCATGGGGCGGCGCCTGCGTACCCTGGAACGCAGTGCGCCTGCTCCCGGGGAGGATCTCTACCTGAGCCTCGACGTGCGCCTGCAGAAGGTCGCTGAGGCCGCGCTTGGTGCCGAAAGCGGTGCCGTGGTGGCGGTCGATCCGGGGAGTGGCGAGGTGCTTGCTTTCGCGAGCACGCCGACGTTCGATCCCAACCTCTTTGTCAATGGCATTTCACTGGATGAGTATCGGCGGTTGCAGACCGAGCATGACAAGCCGCTGTTCAATCGGGCGCTCCGCGGCCAGTATCCGCCGGGCTCGACGGTCAAGCCGTTCATGGGGTTGGCGGGGCTGGAGACCGGTACCAAGAACGCGGAGGAGACGGTCTATGACCCGGGCTACTATTCACTGCCCGGCGTCGATCATCGCTGGCGTTGCTGGAAGCGCTGGGGGCACGGCGAGGTGGACCTGCACCAGGCGATCGCGCAATCGTGCGATACCTACTTCTACGACCTCGCCTTCAATATGGGCATCGACACCATGCACGATTTCCTGCAGCCGTTCGGCTTCGGTCGCAGGACCGGAATCGACCTGCCCGGCGAAGAGCCGGGCCTGGTCCCGTCGAAGGCATGGAAAAAGCGCACCAAGGGCGAGCCCTGGTACCACGGGGAGACCATCATCGCCGGGATCGGCCAGGGCTACATGCTGTCGACGCCGCTGCAGCTCGCCTATGCCACCGCCATTCTCGCCAATCGCGGCGATGCGGTGCCGCCCCACCTCCTGCGAGCAATCCACGAGCCAGGCAAGACCGGCGTGCGCGCGGCGGCCGCGGACAGCGAGCCATCGATCGGTGTGAGCGACGAGGCTTACTGGGATACCGTGATCGACGCCATGGAAGATGTGGTGCACGGGCGTCGGGGCACAGCGCGGGCGCTCGGCGAGGATGCCGCGTACCGGTTCGCCGGCAAGACCGGAACCGCCCAGGTCTTCGGGATCGGCCAGGAAGAGGAGTACGACGCCGAGGAGCTGGAGAAGCGTCTGCGCGACCATGCCCTTTTCATCGCCTTCGCACCCGCCGAGCAGCCGGAGATAGCGGTTGCGGTGGTGGTGGAGAACGGAGGCAGCGGTGGCGCCACGGCCGGGCCGATTGCGCGGACGGTGATGGACGCCTGGCTGCTCGGGCTACGCGACAGTGCCAGGGGGTATCGCAGCGATGGCTGAGTATCTGCCCGGCAGCCTGCGTCAACTCACACCGCTGCAACGCTATCTGCATCTCGATGGCCCGTTGCTGGGACTGCTCGCCTTGCTCGCCGGCTATGGGCTGGTGGTGCTATACAGCGCATTCGGTGGTGATGTCGACGCCTGGCAGCGTCAGCTCTGGCGCCTGGGGCTCGCTTTCGCCGTGCTCGTGGTGCTGGCTCAGATTCCGCCTTCGGTGCTGCGCCGCTGGACGCCGGTGCTTTATGGCGTCGGGTTGGTCAGCCTGGTCGCCGTACTGTTGGTGGGGGTGAGTGCCGGCGGCGCTCAGCGCTGGCTTCATCTATGGGTGATCAATGTCCAGCCCTCGGAGCTGCTCAAGCTGGCGTTGCCGATGATGGTGGCCTACTACCTCGCCGCGCATGGCATGCCGCCGCGGCTGCCGGCCGTGCTCGTCACGCTGGCGCTCATCGCCGTGCCGGGTGGGTTGATCGCCATGCAACCGGATCTGGGAACCGCGGTCTTGGTGATCGCGGCCGGGGTGTTTGCGCTCTTTCTCGCCGGGCTCGGGTGGCGTTACCTGCTCGGCGGTGGCCTCGCCGCGGCAGCCGGGATGCCGTTGCTGTGGTATTTCGGCATGCACGATTATCAGCGCGAGCGCGTGCTCACTTTCCTCAATCCGGAGCGCGATCCCCTGGGCGCTGGCTATCACATCATCCAGTCGAAGATCGCTATCGGCTCCGGGGGCATGTACGGCAAGGGCTGGCTGGCCGGCACTCAGTCCCATCTGGAGTTTCTGCCCGAGCGCCATACGGATTTCGTTTTCGCGGTGCTTTCCGAAGAATTCGGCTTCTTCGGGGTGTGTGCGTTGCTGGCGTTGTACCTCGCGGTCGTCGCGCGCGGGCTGTGGATCGCCGCATATGCCCAGGATCACTATGGCCGTCTGCTCGCCGGGAGTATTTCGCTCACGTTCTTCGTGTACTTTTTCATCAACATGGGCATGGTGTCCGGTATTCTTCCCGTGGTGGGGTTGCCGCTGCCCCTGATCAGTTACGGTGGTACCTCCATGGTGACCCTGATGGCGGCCTTCGGTATTCTCATGTCCATTCATACCCACCGCCGTCTGTGGTCGTCTTGACCGGGACGGGCACCGGATCTTCAGGGGGGCCGATGATCCGCCGCTATCGCAGCATTCGCCTCGACCGCGCACTGGCGCTGTTGCTCGGGCTCGTTGTCAGCGCCGGCTGCACCGTGCAGGCAGGTAATGAGCCGTCGGTGGCCTTCGAGCGCTTCGCCGAACGCATGGCCGCCGAGCACGGGTTCACCGTCGAGGAAGTCCAGTCGGTGCTCGCCGACAGTCGTCGCCAACAGGACATCATCGATGCCATGGAGCGCCCGGCCGAAGCCTTGCCCTGGCATCGTTATCGCGACATCTTCCTCAAAGAGGACCGTATCGCCGCGGGCGTGGAATTCTGGGCGGAGAACGCGGCGTTGCTCGACCAGGCGAGTGCCGCGTACGGGGTTCCCCCGGAGATTCTCGTGGCGATTGTCGGCGTGGAGACCCGCTATGGCAGCTATATAGGTCGTCACCGGGTGCTCGACGCCCTGCGCACGCTGGCGTTCGATTATCCGCCGCGCAGCGACTTTTTCCGTGGGGAGCTGGAATCGTATCTGCTGCTCACCCGTGAGGAGGGGTTCGATCCCCGTGAGCCGGAGGGGTCGTACGCCGGGGCCATGGGGATGCCGCAGTTCATCCCGAGTAGCTATCGTGCGTACGCAGTGGATTTCAACGATAACGGCCAACGCGATCTCTGGCAGGAGCTGCCGGACGTGCTCGGCAGTGTGGCGAATTACTTCGCCCGGCATGGCTGGCGCTCGGGTGGCGAGGTGGCAGTGGCCGCCGAGGTCATCGGTGATGACTGGCAGCGGTTCGAGACCAACGGCATGAAGCCCGACACCACCGTCGGCGAGCTCGCGGCCGCCGGTGTCCAGCCCGTCCGTGCCCTGCCGTCGGAATCCGCGGCGCGGCTTACGGTACTGGAGGGCGAGAACGGCGACGAGTACTGGGTGACGCTGGATAACTTCTATGTCATCACCCGTTATAATCACAGCCCACTGTACGCGATGGCGGTGCATCAGCTTGCCGATGCCATTGCCACGCGCCGGGAGGCCGGTGCGTGAAGCGTCCGTGGCGGTTGTTGCTCGCGGCCGCTTCATTGTGGCTCGGCGGTTGCGCAAGCTCGCCTCAAGATGGGCCCGGTGACCCCATTGGCGACCCCGGTAGCCTGCCTGACGCGGTGCCGAAGGAGGTTCCCCAAAGCCGCTACGGCAATCCGCCCAGCTATGTGGTCTTCGGTCGACGCTATCGCGTGCTCGATTCCGCCGAGGGTTTTTCCCAGCGGGGTGTCGCCTCCTGGTACGGACGCAAGTTCCACGGCAAGCGCACCTCGAGCGGCGAGCCGTATGACATGTATGCCATGACCGCGGCGCACAAGCGTTTGCCGTTGCCTTCCTGGGTCGAGGTGAAAAATCTCGACAACGGCCGGACCGCGGTGGTCAAGGTCAACGACCGAGGCCCGTTCGCCAAGGGGCGCATCATCGATCTCTCGTATGCCGCCGCGAGCAAGCTCGGCGTGGTGTCCGCCGGGACGGCGCCAGTGGCGATTCGAGTGGTCGACCCGGAGGGCCATGACACGACGCGCAAGCCGCCGTCGCGTCAGCCGGATGCCGAACCGGCGGAACCCGAGGTGCCAGGGACGGTCGATTACTTCGTTCAGGTCGGTGCGTTCAGCAGCCCGGACAACGCCCGCCGCATGGCGTCGAGCCTGCGCGATGCGTCAGTTTCGGCGCCGATTCGCATCGACGCCGGCACCAGCGGCGAGCGCCGCGTCTACCGGGTGCGGCTTGGGCCGCTTACCGACGCGGACGCCGCCGATCGTCTGGGTAGCCGACTCAGAGCCCGGGGGCTCACCGGCGGCCATGTCATCATGGCCGAGGATTGAGCGCCGAGTCGGGCACAACGCCAAAAGTCAGTCGATAACCGCACGTAGGCATCATGCACGGAATCCGTCGTTACTCGCTATTCGTCGTCGCCGTCCTCTCGCTGCTCGCCCACGCCGTGTTCGCGCAGGCGCAGACCCAGCCGATTCCGGTGCCGCAGCCTCCGAGCCTCGGCGCGGAGAGTTACGTGCTCATGGATTACCACAGTGGTCGCCTGCTTGCGCAGGACAATCCCGATTCCAGGCGGGACCCTGCCAGCCTGACCAAACTGATGACCGCCTACGTCGTGTTCAAGGAGCTACAGGCCGGCAACCTGTCGATGGGCGATACCGTGCGTATCAGCGAGAAGGCGTGGCGTGCCCCCGGGTCGCGCATGTTCATCGAGGTGGGTGACGGCGTGAAGGTGGGTGACCTGGTGCGCGGCATGATCATTCAGTCGGGCAACGACGCGAGCATCGCACTCGCCGAGCACGTTGCCGGCACCGAAGAGACCTTCGCCCAGGTAATGAACCAGTACGCGGATGCGCTGGGCATGGACAACACGCACTACACCAACGCTACGGGCCTGACCCACGAGAACCATTACACTACCGCGGAAGATACCGCGATCCTTGCGCGGGCGCTGATCAGCGAGTTCCCGGACTACTACCAGTTCTATTCGCAGAAGTCGTTCACCTGGAACGGTATCGAGCAGAGCAACCGCAACAAGCTGCTATGGCGCGACGAAACCGTGGATGGGCTGAAGACCGGATACACGGAGAGCGCCGGCTACTGCCTCACGAGCTCGGCCGAGCGCGACGGTATGCGGCTGATCGCGGTGGTCATGGGCACGTCGAGCCCCAATGCGCGCATCAACCAGAGCCAGGCATTGCTGAACTACGGCTTCCGTTTCTACGAGACCCACAGGCTCTACGAGGGCGGCAAGGGGCTTACCAATGCCCGTGTCTGGAAAGGATCGGCTGACACGGCGCAGTTGGGCATTCGCCATGATCTCTACGTCACCATTCCCAAGCGACAGTACGAGAAGCTCGAAGCCAGCCTGAGCGTCGATGGCCGGATCACGGCGCCGGTGTCCGGAGGCAAGACGTACGGTCGTGTATTGGTGACTCTCGGTGAGCGGACCGTGGCCGAAGTGCCGCTGGTGGCCCTCAAGGATGTCGCCGAGGGCGGAATCATCAGCCGCATGACCGACGAAGTGCTGCTGTGGTTCGAGTGACGCAGCCAGTTTGCTACCTCGATGGCGAGTGGCTGCCGCTCGACGCTGCTCGCATCTCCCCGCTCGATCGCGGCTTTCTGTTTGGCGACGGTGTCTACGAAGTGATCCCCGCGTATGGCGGTCGGGCCTTTCTGCTGGAGCGCCATCTCCTCCGCCTTGAGAAGGGGCTCGCGGCGATCGGTCTGGAGGCAGCGGCGCGTGAGGATTTCAGGGGCATCGTCCACGGCCTGCTCCACGGCGCGTACCATGACTGCATGGTGTATCTGCAGGTCACGCGTGGCGTGGCTGCCCGCCGGGATCACCGCTTTCCGGATGGGGTGGCGCCGACCGTATTCGCCTATGCGACCGATCTGCCGGGGCCACCAACGAAGGCGAACAGCGGTGTGGAGGCCGTCACCCGGGACGATATCCGGTGGGCGCGTTGCGATGTGAAGTCGATATCCCTGCTCGGCCACGTGCTGTTGAGGCAGGCTGGCGAGGATGCGGGCGCTCAGGAGACTGTGCTCGTTCGCGACGGCGAGGTTACCGAAGCGTCGGCCAGCAACGTCTTCGCGGTAATCGACGACACCGTGGTTACCCCGCCGCCGGGGCCGGCTCTGCTGTCCGGGATTACCCGTGGCCTGGTGCTCGAGCTTGCCCGGGAGGCGGGGCTGCCGGTGGCCGAGCGGCGTGTCGCAGCGGAAGAGCTCGCTCACGTGCAGGAATTGTGGTTGACGAGCGCCACCCGGGAGATACTACCGGTGATCCGGCTTGACGGGCGGGCGGTGGGCGATGGCTGCCCCGGTCCGGTCTGGCAGTGCGTGCGCGAGGCGTTCGACCGCCGCAAGCGGGCATTCGACGTCGGCGCACGCGCGGAGGAGACAGTCCCATGAGTGAATACGACGACAGCCCCATCGAATTTCCCTGCGATTTTCCCATCAAGGCGATGGGGCGTGCGGGGGTCGATTTCGAGGCCACGGTGCGGACGTTGATCGGCGAGTATGCCGATGAGGCCCGGGCCGGCATCAAGATTGCCGAGAGCCGTAATGGGCGGTTCGTGTCCGTGACCGTCACGGTGCGCGCCACCAGCCGCGCGCAGCTCGACGACATATACCGTGCCCTCCACGCGCACGACGATGTGCTGATGACGCTGTGAGCGCAACCGTCGATATCCCTGGTCCGGCGTTGGTTACGCGACGCCTCGGATGCGAGGCCTATGAGCCGGTGTGGCGTCGCATGCAGACGTTCACCGCAGCGCGTGATGCCGCCACCGAGGATGAGCTGTGGCTGGTGGAGCATCCGCCGGTATTCACTCAGGGGCTCAATGGAAAACCCGAACATGTGATTGCGCCGGGGTACATCCCCGTTGTGCCGGTTGATCGGGGTGGGCAGGTGACCTACCACGGTCCGGGGCAGGTGGTGGCCTATCCGATGGTGGACCTGCGCCGCCGCGGTATCGGTGTGCGGCGCATGGTCACCATGCTCGAGCGAAGCGTGATTGCACTCCTCTCCGAGCTCGGTATCGATGCCCATGCGCGAGCTGATGCGCCGGGGGTATACGTGGACGAGGCGAAGATCGCCCAGGTTGGCCTGCGCGTGCGCCGCGGATGCAGCTACCACGGCGTGTCGTTCAACGTGGCCATGGATCTGGAACCATTCGGCCGCATCAACCCTTGTGGGTACGCGGGTCTGCAGGTGACGGACCTGGCGAGCCTCGGCGTCGATCTGCCCCTCGATGCGGCCATGGACCGGCTGGAATCCGCATTTCGTGCTGAACTCGGCGCCCACTAAGGGGGTGGCAAAGGACGCGACGGTTCTATAGAGCCGGCCCGGGCCTTCGTGTTTTGTCGCCCGGTCGTCAGTCGTTTCCTCAACGGTGGCCGCATACCGGGCAGTCGGGATCGCGCGTGAGCCGCAGGGTGCGCCATTGCATGGTCAGGGCGTCCAGGGTCATGAGGCGGGCATCGAGCGGTTCGCCGAGTCCGGCCAGGACCTTGACGGTCTCCACGGCCTGAAGGCTGCCGACGACCCCCGTAAGCGGGCCGAGGACGCCGGTCTCGCTGCAGGTCTCGGCCTCGTCGCCGTCGTCCGGGAAGACGCAGCGGTAGCAGGGTCCGTCCGCACGATCCGCCCGGTAGACAGCGAGCTGCGCCTCCATCCGGATCACCGCCGCCGAGATCAGCGGTCGACCCGCGCCGACACAGGCCCGGTTGACCGCGAACCGTGTCGCGAAGTTGTCGCAGCCGTCGGCGACGGCATCCACGCCGGCCACCAGTGCCGGAAGGTTGCTGTCGTCAAGCGGTGCGGCGACCGTTTCGATCTCGATATCCGGGTTGAGCGCGCGCAGGCGCGTTGCAGCGGCGTCGGTCTTGGCGGTACCGACCGCGTCGGTGTCGTAGATGACCTGACGTTGAAGGTTGGTGAGCTCGACGCGGTCGAAGTCCGCCAGTACCAGCCGGCCAACCCCGGCGGCGGCGAGGTAGAGTGCCGCGGGCGCGCCGAGCCCGCCGAGGCCGACGATCAGCACGCTGCTTTCCAGCAGGCGCTGCTGGCCCTCGTAGTCCAGGCCCTGGAGCATGATCTGGCGGCTGTAGCGCAGGAGCTGTTCGTCGTTCATGCCGACGATTGTAACCATTGCCCACCGGTCGCGCGCTCGCGGCCGGCTAGGTCGAGATGGGTCTGGATTCCGGCGAAGCCGTAGTCGGCGAGAAGTCGCCGAACGGCTCCGCCCTGACGCCAGCCGTGTTCCACAATGAGGTGTCCGCCGGTGGCCAGGTGGCGGCGGGCGTCGGCGGCGATGACGCGGATGTCGGCGAGGCCGGCATCGGCAGCGATCAATGCCCCGCGCGGCTCCCAGGCGGCGTCGTCACGCCACGGCTCCGGTTCGTCCGCGTCAATATAGGGCGGGTTGCTTACGATGAGCTCATAGCGTCTCGTGCCCAGTGGCTCGTACCAGTTGCCTCGGTACACCGTGAGTCTGTCAGCGAGCCCGAGCCGTTGGGCATTCAGGCCGGCTACCGCAGCCGCGCGCTCGTCGTGCTCGACCGCGTCGACCTTTGCCGCCGGCCACTCGTGGGCGAGCGCGGCGGCGATGGCGCCGCTGCCGGTGCCGAGATCGAGGACGTGCCGTGGAAGTCGGGGTAGCGAGAGCGCTGCTTCGACCAGCGTCTCCGTTTCCGGGCGTGGCACCAGGGTATCGGGCGTGACGCGCAGCGTCAGACTCCAGAATTCGCGCTCGCCGGTCAGGTGGGCGATTGGCATGCCCGCGGCGCGGCGTTCGACGAGCGTCCTGTAGCGCTCGCGTGCGGCCTCGCCGGGGGTGTGTTCCGGCCAGGTATGTAGCCAGGTGCGCGAGGCACCGACGGCGTGGGCGAGCAGCACAGCGGCGTCCAGGCGCGGGCTTTCGCTGCCCGCGAGGCATTGGCTGCCCCAGGTCAACAGGGCATCAATGCGCTGTGCGCTCACTTCAGGCCGAGCTCGCGGACGAGAATGCCCCGCTCCTCGAGCATGATGGGGATGCCGTCGTCCACGCGGTACACCCGTTCGCCGCTGGTCGTGACCAGACCTTCCTCCAGGGCGGTTTCCACGGGCGTGTCGTCCATGTGGTGAAGCTCGGCGGCGTCGATCGCTTCGTTGACGCGCTTGAGCTCTTCGCGTCGCAGCGGCCGTACCGGTACCTTCGTGACCGGGCAGCAGAGGACGTCCAGGAGTTTGCGGTCCAGGGGCATGAGGATCCTCCGGGAAGGCATTGCATCGTTCGACCTGATGATATCAGGGGCGGGTGTTCAGGATCACAGATTCGGTGTATTGCGCAATTAGCACACGAGGAACTGGCGTCTGCGCTCAAGAATCCTATAAATGAGGACAGGGGGACGCACGTGTATGGCCGGGCATCTGCCGTCCCCGGAATCAGGGCACAGCGCGGAGGGTTAGCCATGGGTCGCAGGGCACGGGAGAACCGCACCGGCGGCGTTCGTGAGCGGCGCACCATCTGCTCGTTCTGTGGCCGTCCGGAGACGGATACCACCACATTGGTGGCCGCTCCTTCGGCCTCCATCTGCGCCCGTTGCGTCAGTGAGTGCGCCCATATTCTCGAGCGCAGCCCCGACGACGCCGAGCGCCCCGTGCTCGCGGAGCTGCCAACACCGCATGGGATACACGACTTCCTCGACCAGTACGTCATAGGGCAGACGGAGACGAAGCGCAGCCTCGCCGTGGCCGTGTACAACCACTACAAGCGCCTGACGCTGCGGCCCTCGCCCGGCGAGCCCGAGATCCGCAAGAGCAACGTGTTGCTGATCGGCCCCAGTGGTGCGGGCAAGACGCTGCTCGCCGAGACGCTGGCACGGTTTCTCGAGGTGCCGTTCGCGAGCGTGGATGCCACGTCGTTGACCGAGGTCGGTTATGTCGGCGACGACGTGGACGTGATCGCCGAGCGCCTGGTGCAGGCGGCAGGCGGCGATGTCGCCCGCGCCGCGCGCGGTATCGTCTACATCGACGAGATCGACAAGCTTGCCGTGCGCGCCGACAACCCGGTACACGGACGTGATATCTCCGGCGAGGGTGTGCAGCAGGCGTTGCTGCGGCTTCTCGAAGGCGCGCGTGTGCCTGTGCCGGAGGCGCGGCGCAGCCCCCGTGCGCCGGTGCCGGAGCTGGATACGCGCGAGGTGCTTTTCATCTGCGGTGGCGCCTTCGAGGGGTTGGAGACGAACGTTGCGGTTCGCGTGAACGGCGGCGGTATTGGGTTCCGCGCCGAAGTGGCTTCGCCGGAGGTGCCGGTGGGGTTGCTCGGCGAGGCACTCCAGCCCATCGATCTGACGGCCTACGGCTTGATTCCGGAGCTCGTGGGCCGGTTGCCCCTCGCCACCGTGCTCGATCCGTTGGACGAGGCGGTCCTCACGCGAATCCTCACAGAGCCGCGCCATGCTCTGGTGCGCCAGTATCAGGCGCTATTCGCGATGGACGGCTGCCGGCTCGAGTTCACGCCGGAGGCGTTGCGGGTGGTCGCCCGCCAGGCGCTTGCCAGCGGCACCGGCGCCCGGGCGCTACGCGGGGTGCTCGAGCGGGTGCTGCTGGAGCCGATGTTCGCCGCTAGCGCAGGCCGTCTGGACGTCGACGCGGAGGCCGTTCTCGCCGCCTGTCAGTCCGAGCCCAGTCGCCGCGTCGTATAATTACGCGCGTTCGATACACGTAGCGCATCCGGCTGCCGGTACGTTGCGGCGAATCGTTCTGGCGCCGGGGCCGGCGAGCCGGCCCCGGCAACACGCTCACCCGGACCCCGCCGAAGCGGCGTGCCCCGATGAGCGGGTGTCGCTTGCTTTCGCTCGCATGGAAAGTTGCGTGACGTGCACCTAATATGGTGTGTTCCTTGATTCTGCCGTGAGCGAAAGCCGTGGCTACCGACCGACCGAACCGTAGAGACTGCCCTCAAATGACGGAAGCGACTGTCGACAATATCAATGTCCTCGCCCAGGAGCTGCTGCCCACGCCGGCCGAGGTGAAGGCCAGGCTGCCCCTGACCGAGGCGGCCCGCGAGACCGTGCTTCGAGGCCGCCGGAGTGTCGAGAACATCCTGGACGGGACCGACCATCGCCTGCTGCTGGTGGTGGGGCCGTGCTCCATCCACGACGTGGATGCGGCGAAGGACTATGCTTCGCGGCTCAAGGTCCTGCACGACGAGCTCTCGGAGAACCTGTTCATCGTCATGCGGGTGTACTTCGAGAAGCCGCGTACCACCGTGGGCTGGAAGGGGCTTATCAATGACCCTTACATGGACGACTCCTTCCACATCGAGGAGGGGTTGTTCCGGGCGCGCGAGCTGCTGCTGCACCTCGCCGAGATCGGGCTCCCGGCGGCCACCGAGGCGCTGGATCCCACGACTCCGCAGTATCTCGACGATCTCATCACCTGGACGGCGATCGGCGCACGCACCACCGAGTCCCAGACGCACCGTGAGATGGCGAGCGGGCTGTCCACTGCCGTGGGGTTCAAGAACGGTACTGACGGCAGCCTGGATGTCGCCATTAATGCACTGCGCTCGGCCTCGAGCCCGCACAGTTTTCTCGGCATCGACCAGCAGGGGCGCTCGGCAGTGATCCGTACCCGCGGCAACCGCTACGGGCACGTGGTGTTGCGCGGTGGCAAGCAGCCGAACTATGACTCGGTGAGTATCGCGCTGTGCGAGAAAGACCTCCGTGAGGCGGGTCTGCGCACACAGCTCGTCGTCGACTGCAGTCACTCGAACTCCAACAAGGATCCGGGGCTTCAGCCGTTGGTGCTCGAGAATCTGGTCAACCAGATCCTGGAAGGCAACCGCTCGATCATGGGCGCGATGATCGAGAGCAACATCGGCTGGGGCAACCAGAAGCTCGAGGGCGATCCCGAAGCGCTCGAGTATGGTGTCTCGATCACCGATCCGTGCATCGACTGGCCGACCACCGAGACGGTGCTTAGCGATGCCGGGGCACGCCTGGGGGAAGCGCTACGCAAGCGGATCGCCTGAACCCTGGGGGCATCCGGGGGACACCTGGTGCCGCGCGTCGTCGTGAGCCGACAGACGGTGTTGCGAGGGGCGTGCCCGCACCGGCGCTTGACGGTGGTTCGCCCGGTGCGGAACTCCCGGGAGCGGTGATGGTCTCTCGGGGTTGACGCGAACAAAGCGGCGAGGGTAATCATGACCGGAGCTTTGCATGCTTCTTTCGACAGAGCGTGCGGGAGCGGCGGCCGCAGGCCGTCGCAAGCAGGACCTGGCGGCGCGGGGGCGTTGGCAGACCGCGGGTTCCGCCTGACTGGAGGAGTCGAATATGCCTGACAAACAGAACACGCTGCCGGTTCGGGGTATCGAGCCTTACCAGCCCGCGGACGGCGAGGAGTACATGAGCGATGCTCAGCTCGAGCACTTCGATAAGCTCCTCAACGCCTGGAAGCGCCAGTTGCAGGAAGAGGTCGAGCGCACCGTCAGTCACATGCGTGACGATGCGAACAACTATGCGGACCCTGCCGATCGGGCGACCCAGGAGGAAGAGTTCGCACTGGAGCTTCGCACGCGCGACCGTGAGCGGAAGCTGATCCGCAAGATCGACCAGACGCTGGAGCGCATCCGCAAGGATGACTACGGCTTCTGCGATCAGTGTGGGGTGGAAATCGGGTTGCGTCGCCTCGAGGCCCGGCCCACCGCGACGCTCTGCGTCGACTGCAAGACCCTGGAAGAGATCCGGGAGAAGCAGCGCGTGGCCTAGGACGTGTGGCCGCGCATAAGCATTGGCGACGAGTGGTAACGGCCGGGGGAAACGGATAGGCCCCCGGCCGTTTTGCGTTGGAGCTGCTGGGGCAGGGATGAGGTTCCGGCCAGCGCCGCTTATTGATCTTCCGCGGCCATGGCGGCGAGCTGGTCCGCCTGGTGTTCGTTAACCAGAGGCCCCACGACCTGATCGAGCGCGCCGCCCATGACCTCGCCGAGTTTGTAGAGGGTGAGGTTGATCCGGTGGTCGGTCACGCGCCCCTGGGGGAAGTTGTACGTACGGATGCGCTCGGAGCGGTCGCCGCTGCCGACGAGCTGGCGTCGCGTCTGGGTCTGCTCGGCGGCCTGCGCCTCCCGCTCGCGGGCCATGATTTTCGCTTGCAGTAGCCCCAATGCCTTCGCACGGTTCTTGTGCTGGGAGCGCTCGTCCTGGCATTCCACGACGATGCCCGTGGGCATGTGCGTCATGCGCACGGCGGAGTCGGTCTTGTTCACGTGCTGGCCACCGGCCCCGGAAGCGCGGAAGGTGTCGACCTTGAGCTCGTTCGGGTTGATTTCCACGTCCTCGAGCTCGTCGGCTTCCGGCAGCACCGCAACGGTGCACGCCGAGGTGTGGATGCGCCCCTGGGATTCAGTCTCCGGGACGCGTTGCACCCGGTGAGCGCCGGATTCGAACTTGAGTCGGGAGTACACGCCCTCGCCGCTGACGCGGGCGATGAGCTCCTTGTAACCGCCGTGCTCGCCCGGACTCTCCGAGATGATCTCGACCCGCCAGCCCTGAGTCTCGGCGTAGCGCGAGTACATCCGGAAAAGGTCGCCGGCGAACAGGGCGGCCTCATCGCCGCCGGTGCCCGCGCGGATCTCTAGGAAGACATCCTTGTCGTCGTTGGGGTCGCGGGGGAGCATGAGCACCTCGAGCTCGTCCTCCAGCTCGGAGAGCCGGGCCTCGGCTGCCGCGATCTCCTCGTCGGCCATCGCGCGCATTTCCGGGTCGTCCTCCGACTGCATTTCGCGGCCCGCGGCCAGGTCGGATTCAGCCTGGCGATAGGCTGCCAGCGCCTTCACCAACGGGGCGAGCTGGGCATATTCCCGGGAGAGGCTGGAGAAACGCTTCTGATCGCCGATGACTTCCGGGTCAGCGAGCAGGGCTTCGATCTCTTCGTGGCGCTCGCCGAGCTGGTCGAGCTTGCGTCGCAGACTATCCTTCACGATGAACTGCCTTCGTCGTCTAGCCCCAGCACCCGCAGACCGGCGGCGAGCTCTGCGGCGTCGCCCTGGCGGGCGGCCTCGCGCAGGCCGACGGAGGGCGCATGCAGGAACTTGTTGGTGAGCATGTGCGCCAGGTACTCGAGGACCGCGTCCGGGTCGTCACCCCGGCGCAGGCGCCGGCGCGCGCGGGCGAGTACCGCCTCCCGCTCCTGGTGGGCGCGTCGGCGCAGATCGCGGATCGCCTCGACGGCATCGAGTCCGCGTACCCACTCCATGAAGCGGTCGGTTTGCTGATCGATAATCGTACGCGCCTGATCGGCAGCGGCCTGGCGGGAGCGCAGATTGTCCTCGATGACCTCGCGCAGGTCATCGACGGTATAGAGGTAGACGTCCCGAAGGTCACCGACCTCGGGCTCGATGTCACGGGGAACGGCGATGTCGACCATGAACACCGGACGGTGGCGGCGGCGCTTTAGAGCGCGTTCCACGCTGCCTTTGCCCAGAATGGGTAACGTTGCCGCGGTTGAGGCGACGACGATATCCGTGTCGGTCAGGCGGTCGGGAATATCGCCCAGGCTCAGGGGTTCGCCGCCATGCTCCGCGACCAGCTGGCGTGCGCGCTCGATGCTGCGGTTGGCGATCAGCAGGCGATCGACGCCCTGCTCGCGCAGGTGACGGGCTGTAAGGTCAATGGTTTCGCCGGCGCCGATGAGCAGGGCGGTCAGCGGGCTGAGGTCGCCGAAGATCTGTCGCGCCAGGCTCACGGCGGCGAAGGCCACCGAGACCGGATGGCTGCCCACGTCGGTGTCGGTGCGTACCTGTTTCGCCACGGAAAAGGCGTGCTGGAACAGCCGGTCCAGGGTCTGGCCGACGACCCCGGCTTCGCTTGCAGTCTGCCACGCACTTTTGGCCTGGCCGAGAATCTGTGGCTCGCCGAGTACCAGGGAATCCAGGCCTGCGGCGACGGTCAGTAGATGAGAGACGGCGCTCGCGCCGCGCTGGTAGTAGACATACTTGCCGAGCCAGCCGGCCTCCAGACCGTGGGCGCGCTCGAGCCAATGCTGCAAGTGTTCCTGGTCGGCCTCAGGGTCCAGCACTGTGTAGAGCTCGGTACGATTGCAGGTGGACAGCAGCACTGCCTCGGCGATGCCTGGTTGGGCCGTCAGCTCGCGCAACGCACCGGGTACGCGCTCGGGTGCGAACACGACCCGCTCGCGAACGTCCACAGGCGCGCTTTTGTGGCTGAGACCGAGGGTGACGACAGGCATGCGTTACCGGGCGGAATAAGAAATCCGAATTGTAGAGCACTGCGGCGTGTAGACAAAGCGCGTAGCGAGCGCCAAGGCCAGAGGTTCGGGTTCCGGGAGGAACCGCACACGTGATTTGCAGGCGGTGTCGACGCTTGCGGAGGCTGATCGGCCGCCACCACGTTGGCAGGCTCTCAACCTGGAACTTGCTGCTTTGCACGTGCAACGCGTTCGCCCCATGGCTCTGTCCCGTCCGTCCGCCGTAAGATGGAGAGGGTCACCGGGCGCGGAGGCCCGGCCATGAACAGCGAGGAACGCATGCGACGCTACAGTATTCTACTCGCCCTGGTGGCGGTGATCGCCGGTTGCGCGACCCGGCCTGCCGACGAGCCCGCCGAGCCGGCGAGTGCCGAAACGTCTGGCGCGGTGGATTTCGACAGCGACCACGACCGTCTGCTCTACCAGCTACTGGTCGGCGAGTTCGCCGGTAACCGTGGGGCGTTCGAACGTGCCGCGGACGCCTATGTGGATGCCGCCGGTCTGTCGCAGGATCCGAGCGTTGCCGCACGTGCGGCGCGTGTCGCCCTGTACGCGGACCGTCTGGACCTCGCCAAGGTGGCCGCGGATCGTTGGCTCGCGCTTGCGCCACAGGCCCGCGAGGCGAGCCGGGTGCTGGCGTTGATCGCGCTGCGCGAGGGTGACGCTGTGGCTGCTGCCGAGCAGTTCGTGCGGGTGATTCCCGCAGCCGATGGCGGCCGGGCCCAGGTCTTTCGCCAGATCGGCGCCGAGCTGGCCCAGCAGGCCGACGCCGAGACAGCACTCGCGGTGGCCGAGTCATTGGCCGGGCGTTTCCCCGGGGAGGCGGCGGCACAGTTCGCCCTGGGCAAGGTCGCGTTGCAGACCGGTTATTTCGAGGAAGCCCTCGCTGCGGCGGAGGATGCCCTTGCTCTGAGGCCGGACTGGCGGGCCGCGGCGCTCCTGGAGGTCGAGGCGCTTCAGCGTCTCGGGCGCATCGGCGAGGCCAACGACCGGCTCGCACGTATGGTCGCGGCCTCCCCGGGGGACAACGAGCTGCGCTATGAGTACGCGCGCTTACTGGCGATGGCCGGCGATACCGGTAAAGCACTCGCGCAGTTCCGCCAGTTGCTGAGGAATCAGCCGGATGACCCGCGGACCCTGCTGACCGGCTCGCTGCTCGCCATGCGTGGAGGGGAGCACGACCAGGCACGTAGCTGGCTGATGCGGCTGCTCGCGTTGGAGGCGCGCACGGACGCAGCGCATTACTACCTGGCGCGGCTGGCGACCGACGAGGGGCGTTACGAACAGGCGCTCGAGCACTATGAGCTTGCCGGTGGCGATTACCGTACCGACGCCAGCCTCGGCGTTGCCCGGGTGATGGCCGCGCAGGGGCGTATCGACGAGGCACGCCGGCGACTGCAGGCGCTGCGTGCGGAGGATGCCGGCGCGGCAGTGCCCGCTTATGTCACCGAGGCGGAGGTGCTGCGCGGTGCCGGACGGATCAAGGACAGTCTCGCGGTATTGGGGCAGGCGCTGTCGGAGTTTCCCGAGAACACGGAACTGCTCTATGCCCGGGCAATGACCCGGGTTGCCAGCGGTGTCGTGGACGCGGCGATCGCCGACCTGGAGGCCATCGTCGAGCGCGAACCCGACAACGCGGTCGCCCTCAACGCCCTCGGCTATACCCTCGCCGACGAGGGGCGGCAGCTCGAGCGCGCTGCCCGCCTGGTGCGCCGGGCCTACGCCCTGTCACCGGACAGTGCCGCGGTGGTGGACAGCATGGGGTGGGTGGCGTACCGCCAGGGCCGCCTCGCCGAGGCGCGTGACTACCTGGAGCGCGCCTACCGCCTCTCCCCGGGCGCCGAGATCGCCGCCCACTTCGGCGAAGTGCTATGGCAGCTGGGGGAGCGCGAACAGGCCCGGGAGATCTGGACGGAAGCATTGCAGCGGCAGCCCGGCCACGATGTGCTCCATGACACCGTGAATCGGCTCACCGACGGTGAATTGCTCCCATGAAGCGGCTCCTGGTTGTCTTGTCCGTGGTGATCCTGGCGGGTTGCACGGTGGCGCCGCCGCGCCCGAGCGACGGCGGCCGATCTGTCGAGCTCGCGCAGTGGCAGGTGCCGTCGGCGCCGAGAAAGTGGTCGCTGGACGGGCGGGCTGCCATTCGTGTCGGTGATGATGGCGGCACCATGAGCGTGCGCTGGCGCGCTGACGGCGGTGACTACCGGTTGGACATGAGCGGCGCATTGGGTGCGGGCGCGGTGCGCCTGGAAGGTGACGACGCCGGTGTGACGTTGCGTACCCGCGACGGTCGCCGGGCCAGGGCATCGTCGGCGCGGGCGCTGCTGCGCCGGGAGACCGGCTACGATCTGCCAGTGGCTTATCTGCGTTGGTGGGTGCGCGGGTTGCCGGCTCCGGGGGTCGATGGCGAGGTGCGGCTCAACGGCGACGAGCATGCCAGTGAGCTTCGCCAGGCTGGCTGGACGGTCACCTACGGTAAGTATCGTTCGGTTGGGCGGTATCGATTACCCGCGCGGCTTTCGGTGGAGGGCGACGGCGTGAGTGTGCGTCTGGCCGTTCGTCGCTGGGAGGTCGATGTGTGAACGTGTCCCGAGGCTGGCCGGCGCCGGCCAAGCTCAACCGTTTCCTGCACGTGGTCGGACGGCGGGAGAACGGCTACCACGAGCTCGAAACCCTGTTCCAGTTCCTGGACCACGGGGATCGGCTGGACTTCGAGGTCACCGCCGATGGCAACGTCACGCGAACCGGCGGTCAGCCGGGGGTCGCCGCGGAACGGGATCTGGTGGTCCGTGCCGCCCGCGCGTTGCAGGCGGCCACCGGCGAGCGCCGTGGCGCGCGTATCCACATCGAGAAGCGGTTACCCGCCGGCGGTGGGCTGGGGGGGGGCAGCTCGGATGCGGCTACCACCCTGGTGGCGCTCAACGCATTGTGGGGAGCCGGTCTGGGCGAGGCGCACCTGGCCGACATCGCCCTGGCCCTGGGAGCGGATGTGCCCGTGTTCGTGTACGGGCACGCGGCCTGGGCCGAGGGGGTGGGCGAGCAGTTGACACCGGTTGATCCCGATGAGCCATGGTTTCTGGTGGTGGATCCGGGTGCGTCCGTCGGAACCGCCGAAGTCTTCGGTGCGCCGAAATTGACACGTAACACCCCGCGTATCAGAATACCGCGCCTTGAAACGGGGTCGCTCCGCAATGATTGCGAGCCCGTGGTCCGTGCCCTATATCCGGAAGTGGGCCGGGCGCTTGACTGGCTGGGTCGTTTCGGCGACGCTCGGCTGACCGGCACCGGCGGATGCTTGTTCGCGGCCTTCCCGGATCGCGCACAGGCGGATGCGGTCCGTTCCCGGCTGCCTGCGCCCTGGCGCGGATTTGTGGCACGCGGGCTGAATGGCTCTCCGCTTCGCCAGCGGCTGAGTGCCTGGCAAGCGCAAGAGGCGTGCGGGGCGACCGAAGACAACTGGGGCGTCGCCAAGCGGTAAGGCACGGGGTTTTGATCCCCGCATTCGCAGGTTCGAATCCTGCCGCCCCAGCCATTTTTCACCTCGCCGCCGCAACCGACAGGTAAGCCGCCGTGATCGAAAACGGACGCATGATGGTGTTCGCGGGCAATGCGAACCCGCAGCTCGCCCAGGCAATCGCCGCTCACCTCAAGACCCGTCTCGGCAACGCACTGGTCTCCCGCTTCAGCGACGGCGAGGTTCAGGTGGAGATCAACGAGCACGTCCGTGGCCGCGACGTGTTCATCGTGCAGCCCACCTGCGCGCCCACCAACGACAACCTGATGGAGCTGCTGGTGATCGCCGATGCGCTGCGCCGTTCGTCGGCGGCACGCATCACGGCGGTGATCCCGTACTACGGCTATGCGCGCCAGGATCGTCGCCCGCGCTCCCAGCGCGTGCCCATCAGCGCCAAGCTGGCCGCGGACATGATCTCTGCGGCGGGTATCAATCGCGTGATCACGGTGGATCTCCACGCCGACCAGATCCAGGGCTTCTTCAACGTCCCTGTGGATAACGTCTACGCCTCGCCCGTGCTGCTCGGCGATATCTGGCGCCAGGTTCACCCCAACAAGATCGTGGTCTCGCCGGACGTCGGCGGTGTGGTTCGTGCCCGGGCCATTGCCAAGCGGCTCGACGATGCGGATCTGGCCATCATCGACAAGCGCCGCCCCCGGGCGAACGAGTCCAAGGTCATGAACATCATCGGTGATGTGCGGGACAAAACCTGCATCATCGCCGACGACATCGTCGATACCGCCGGTACGCTGTGCGAGGCGGCGAAGGCGCTCAAGGACAAGGGCGCGGGCAAGGTGGTCGCCTATATCACCCATGCGGTGCTCTCCGGCCCGGCCATCGAGCGCATCAGTGAGTCGCACCTCGACGAACTGGTGGTCACCGACAGCATTCCGCTGTCCGAAGCCGGCGAGGCCTGCGGCAAGATCCGCCCGCTCACCCTCGCCGAGATGCTCGCCGAAACCATGCGCCGCGTGAACAACGACGAGTCGGTGAGCGAGTTGTTCGTCGACTAGAGTTTCTGGTTTCGAGTTCGCTGGTTTCAGGTTGCACGTGGTGGTGCACCGCGCAGCGCGGAACATGAAACCCGTGACGCGATACCCGTAACGGCCCGCGTGAGCGGGACCCATAGACCGAACCTGGTCGCGGGGGAGGTCGCCGTCCGTGAGGGCGGTTCATCCAGCAAGCAGGAGTCAACCAACCATGAGTAGTGTCGAACTCAAGCTCGACGCGAGCGTTCGCACGGAGCAGGGCAGAGGTGCGAGCCGCCGCCTGCGCCGTGAGAAGAAGCTGCCGGGCATCGTCTACGGTGCCGACAAGGAGCCCGTGGCCATCACGGTGGGTGAGGAACAGGTCCTGCGCCTGATGCGCGAGGAGGCCTTCTTCTCTCAGATCATCGATCTCAACGTGGATGGCAAGACCGAGCAGGTCATTCTCAAGGATCTCCAGCGCCACCCCTTCAAGCCGCTGGTGAGTCACATGGACCTGCTGCGCGTGCGTGCGAACGAGAAGCTTCGCACCAGCGTGCCCGTACATTTCCTCAACGAGGAGACCGCCAAGGGCGTGAAGGCCGGTGGCGTGGTGCACCATGATCTCATCGAGGTCGAGGTGGAGTGCTTCCCGCGCGATTTGCCCGAGTACATCGAGGTGGACATCGCCGATCTGGACGTGGATGGCTCCCTGCATCTCTCCGAGATCGCCGCGCCGAAGAACGTCGTCTTCTCGCAGTTCAGCGAGGAATCGGAGCAGGATCCGGTCGTGGTGAGCATCCACGCGCCACGCAAGGCTGTGGAGGAAGAGGCCGAGGCCGGTGAGGAGGCCGCCGGAGGCGGGGCCGAAGCCGAAGGGGGCGGCGAGGAGTAATCCTCGCGTCCGCCACGCACGGGAGGGCGGCCGATGGCGGCGACGGATACCCCGGTACGCTTGATCGTGGGGCTCGGCAACCCCGGCCCCAAGTACGAGCGTACCCGCCACAATGCCGGCTTCTGGTTCGTGGACGAGGTGGCCCGCCGTCATGGCGGGTCGCTTCGGGAAGAGCGCAAGTTCCACGGCGAGGTCGCGCGGGTGACGGTCGAAGGTACCGATCTGCACCTGCTGAAACCCACGACCTTCATGAACCACAGCGGCCGCTCCATCCAGGCGCTGGCGAATTTTTTCAAGATCCCCGCTGAGGCGATGCTCGTCGTCCACGACGAGATCGACCTTCCGCCAGGCGTCGTCCGGCTGAAACGTGGCGGTGGTCACGGCGGACACAATGGCCTGCGGGACACAGTCAAGGCACTGGGCAATCGTGAGTTTGCCCGACTACGGATCGGTGTCGGCCATCCCGGCAACGCCAAGGATGTGGTTCCTTACGTACTCAGCAACGCCGGGCGCGACGAACAGACCGCCATTGATCAGGCCATTGACGCCGCGGCGGATGTTCTGCCGTGGCTGCTCGAAGGCGAATGGGATCGCGCCTTCCAGCGTCTGCATACCGCCGCGTAGGCCGGCCTGCGTGCGCGAAGTGCATCGGAAACGGCATGAACCATTGCGGCGCAGCCGCGCCTAACCAGCCGGTAGATCGGCGGCTCTTGGCAGCCGACAACGATCTGCTGCCGTAGAACCGCTACCGAACGAGCGCGGCGCAGCCGCTCACGATCAGGCAAACCCAGGAGCTGACGGCGCAACATGGGCTTCAAATGCGGCATTGTCGGCCTGCCCAACGTGGGCAAGTCGACGCTCTTCAACGCGCTTACACGCAACGAGATTCCTGCGGAGAACTACCCCTTCTGCACGATCGATCCCAACGTGGGCATCGTGCCGGTACCCGACCCGCGCCTCGACAAGCTCGCTGCGATCGCCAAGCCGGAGAAGGTCATTCCCACGACCATGGAGTTCGTGGACATCGCCGGCCTGGTGGCAGGGGCGTCGAAGGGCGAAGGGCTTGGCAACCAGTTCCTCGCGAACATCCGGGAGACCGACGCCATCGCGCACGTGGTGCGATGCTTCGAAAGCACCGATGTGCACCACGTGGATGGCCAGGTGGATCCGGTGGCCGATATCGACACCATCAATACCGAGCTCGGTCTCGCGGATCTCGAGACCGTCGAGAAGGCGTTGCAGCGCTATGAGCGCCAGGCGAAGTCCAACGACAAGACCGCCATCATCTATCGGGATGCACTGAAGGACATTCAGGCCGGCCTCAACGACGGCATCCCCATACGCGCCATGACGCTGGGTGAAAAGGTCGAGCCACTGCTGCGGGAGCTGCATCTGCTCACGGCCAAGCCCGTCCTCTACGTCGCGAACGTCGCGGAAGACGGCTTCAGTGACAACCCGCGCCTGGACGCCGTGCGAAACCTCGCCGAGCGTGAAGGTGCCGGTGTGGTGCCGGTGTGTGCAGCCATAGAGGCGGAGCTCTCCGTGCTCGATGACGAGGACAAGGCCGCCTTCCTCGAGGAATACGGCCTCGACGAACCGGGGCTCAACCGCGTCATCCGCGCCGGTTATGCACTGCTCGGCCTGCAGACGTTCTTCACGGCCGGCCCCAAGGAAGTCCGGGCCTGGACGGTGCGCACCGGCGCCACCGCGCCCCAGGCCGCTGGCCGTATCCATACCGACTTCGAACGGGGCTTCATCCGCGCCGAGGTTACCGCTTACGACGACTTCGTTGCCTACAACGGCGAGCAGGGCGCCAAGGAAGCGGGCCGGCTGCGTCTCGAGGGCAAGGAGTACATCGTCCAGGAAGGCGACGTCTGCCACTTCCGGTTCAACGTCTGATGCCCGAAGGGCCATACACAGGTCTGGAGCCGCCACCTCCGGTGGTATCCGCTGGCTCGCTGTGCACGGCCGATATGCATGGAGAGAGGCTGCAGTCGACAGAGTCGGCAAGCGTGCGTCCAGTCTGCTTGTAGCAACCCTTGACAGTGCCCGAACAGGACGCAAAAATACGCGCCTGCCTTGGACGTGGCTACGTAGCTCAGTTGGTTAGAGCACCACACTCATAATGTGGGAGTCGGTGGTTCGAATCCACCCGTAGCCACCATTTCCTTTCTTGGAATACCATCGTGCATTTGCTTCTTGTTGCCTCGCTGCGCTCGTTCAGTGCGGCTATACGAGGTGGCGTTCGAGAAGCTGTCCTGCTCCCCGATCCCGCCGACTCCCAATAGGCGCCGTCATACCGTACGAGGGGAGGTCAGGAGCGGGTCGAGTGTTATTCAGAAAGGCGACGTGGCCCATTTTTTTCTCCTCAGCCTCAAGGCCGGCGGCACCGGCCTCAACCTCACCGCCGCCGATACCGTCATTCACTATGGCCCGTGGTGGAACCACGCGATCATGGATCGGGCCACTGACAGTGCCTACTGCATACGGTAGGTCGCAACCCTGGATCATGTGGTCAACGCGTGCCCCAGCGTTGTCGGCCGTGGCCCGGGCTTCCGGACGGCGGTGCTCACGGGTAGAGTGTTCACGGAATGTGATGGCTCCAGGAAGCGGCGCATGAGGCGATGGTCCGTCAGCCACGTTAATCAGTTCTTCGCGGGGCTCCCGAGGGAGTGGAAGCGGGCGTTGATGGTGGCGGCGGACGTCATCGGCCTACCGCTCTCCCTGTGGCTCGCGTTTGCACTGCGTCTCGGTACACCAGCGCCCTCGGTCGTCGGATTCTGGCCCCTCTTCATCATCGTCCCTTTGGCGACGGTGCCGATGTTCGTCGGTCTCGGTCTCTACCGGGCGGTGGTGCGCTACCTCGGTGGTCATGCGGTTTTCGCGGTCCTCAAGGGGGTCAGTCTCTCCGCGCTTGCGCTCGCGGCGATGGCGATCATCTGGGACATGCGGGGATTGCCGCGCACGGTCATCATTCTCTATTGGCTGATCGCGCTGTTCGTGGTTGGCGGTACTCGCTTTTTCGCCCGTGCGTGGCTCCAGGTGCTCTGTCGTCGTTCCGAGGTGGAGGAGCGGGTGATCATCTACGGGGCTGGCTCCGCGGGTGTTCAGGCGGCGACGGCGCTTCAGAACGGATACGGCTACGACCCCATCGCTTTTGTGGACGACGACCCCGCTTTGCAGGGCGTGATCATGCAGGGCATGCGAGTGTATCCCCCCGCGCAGCTCGAGGCGGTTGCGCGGCAGCACGGGGCTTTACAGGTGCTGCTCGCAATTCCTTCTGCGGCACGGTCGCGCCGGCGCGAAGTCATCCAGCGCCTCGAGCGTATCCCGCTGCATGTGCGCACGCTCCCCGACCTGGCGGATTTGGTGTCCGGGCACGCCCGCGTGAACGAGTTTCGCGAGGTGGACGTCGAGGATCTCCTTGGCCGTACTCCTGTCGCACCCGACAGGGGGCTGCTGGCATCGGCTATTCAGGGAAAAAGCGTCCTTGTCACCGGTGCGGCGGGCTCTATCGGCAGCGAGCTTTGCCGGCAGATTCTGCGGCTGGAGCCTGCGCGCCTGCTTCTGTTGGAGCTCTCCGAGTATGGCCTTTACCGTATCGAGCGCGAGCTCCGCGCGACGGCGCAGCGTGACGGTTTGCACGTAGAGGTCAACGGTCTGCTCGGCTCCGTGACGCATCGTCGCCGGCTGCAGCGGGTCATGGAGGCGTTCGCCGTGAACACCGTCTACCACGCTGCAGCATACAAGCACGTCCCTATCGTTGAGCACAACGTGATCGAAGGCGTGCGCAACAACGTATTCGGTACGCTCCACTGCGCCCAGGCGGCCCTTGCGGCCGGCGTGGACTCGTTCGTGCTGATCTCCAGCGACAAGGCGGTACGCCCGACGAATGTCATGGGCGCGACCAAGCGCCTGGCCGAAATGATCCTCCAGGGTCTAGCCGCCGAGCGTCCGCACACCCGGTTTGCGGTTGTGCGTTTCGGCAACGTGCTGGGGTCTTCGGGCTCGGTGGTGCCGCTCTTCCGCGACCAGATCCGCAATGGCGGCCCGGTTACTGTCACCCACCCGGAAGTCACCCGCTATTTCATGACTATCCCGGAGGCGTCCGAGCTGGTGCTGCAAGCGGGGGCGATGGGTGAGGGCGGCGACGTGTTCGTGCTCGACATGGGCGAACCCGTGAAGATCCTCGACCTCGCCCGGCGCATGATCCATCTCTCCGGACTCCGCGTTCGTGACGAAGACGCCCCGGACGGAGACATCGCTATCGAGTTCACCGGGTTGCGCCCAGGCGAGAAGCTCTTCGAGGAGCTGCTCATCGGCGACAACGTCGTCCCCACGCGTCACCCCATGATCCAGCGCGCAAAAGAACGGTACCTGGCATGGCCCGAGATGGAGCGTCAGCTACAGGCGGTGGACACTGCATGCCGGGCGTTCGACTGTCGAGCCCTGCGCTCACTATTGGGCGGGCTCGTTCAGGACTTTGACAACGGTAACCAACTGTTGGATTTGGTCTGGGCGAGAGAGGGGCAGAAGACGACGCCCGTCACCACCGGCCCATTGCACTAATCGGCCTTGCCCGAGCCCGGGGCTATAGCCGAAGGGTGGCACTGTTCGTCGACTAATCGTGGCAGGGTTCGCTTCGCTCCCCCCTAAGCGGACGGAGGCGGTGAATCTCCGTAGCTCGTCAGGCCATCAGAATGCCGAGCTACGGATACCCAACCGTGACCGTACCATGCCCCAGAGCCAGAGGTTCGAGAGCAGGAGGGTCGTGGCCGTCGCGGAGGCGGCCCCGGCTGCCCCAAAAAGCGGGATGAGCACCAGGTTCAGGCCGACGTTGGCTATAGCCGTAGCGGCCAACGCCCGTGCGACTTCGCGCTCGTGACCGGTCATGTTCAGAAACACGCCGGTGGAGCCGAAGCCTGCATTCGCGACCTGCCCGGCTGCGAGAATCAGTAGCGGCACATGGGCATCGCCGAACTCCTCGCCCAACGTTGCCGCCAGCAACCATTCTCCCAGCACGGCAAAGCCGATCAACGTCAGGGATGCGAAGATCAGTGACGCCCGGGCCGTACTGCGGGCGAGATTCTGTAGTCGGTGCAGGTCATCCTGTGCATGGGTGTGCGCCACATACGGTGCAATGACCCTGTTCAGGGCCGTCAGCCCCAAGGACGCAAGCATTGCGCCTTGAGCTGCCACTCTGTAGATGCCCACATCCGCCACCGTGGACAGCAGCCCCAGCAACAGCACATCTGCATAGCGATTGACCTGCTGGAAGCCCTGCGTCAGCGCCATCGGCCAAACTGCAGCGAGCCAGCGGCGGGAGTCGTAGATGCGAGTGATCTTGGCAATTCCCCGCGGCTGGACACGAGCCAACAGCCAGATACCCGAGAGAAAGGAGATGCCCGCCGCGACCAGGGTCAGAAACATGGCGCCTGCCGGCGACAAATCGATATCCGGCCAGATGATTATTGCCAGTAATACGAGGACGAGGAGCCCCGGGCGCAGCACTTGGTCAGGGAACAACCCTGCTATGGGATGGCGTAACCCACGCAGGCTGGCAGAGCGAATGCCTGCCAAGGCCAGCAACGGGACCAGCCAGATGCCCCAAGTCAACGTTGCCCGTAATGCCTCCCCCTTGACCCAGTCTAGCCAAAGGATCAGGAAACCTACGGCTACTATGGTCGCCGACAGGGCAAAAGCCAGTTGATTGGCCCAGTGCCACATCCCGACTACCCGCCCCCAATCGCCCCGGGAGTGTCCGCGGGCGGTTTCCCGAACCACGAGCGCGGGCAGGCCCATTCGCGCGGGCATGGCGGTCAGGGAAACCAGGGCGAACACGAATGTGTAAATTCCGTAGCCGGATGCGCCGAGCACGCGGGCCAGCAACACCACGACGACGAGTCCGAGTACAACTTCAGTCAGCTTGAGTGCAAGCGCGCTCATGCCCCCGCGGATCAGCTGGTCGCCGAGGCCCCCGAGAGCGAAAGCTACTCGGCGCCTAGCGCTGGCATATCCCTTCTCGTGAGTCACTGTTCCCTCATAAGCGCCTAGATAGATCGCCGAAACCCGAGAGCATGGTACGCTACGGCCGACACAATCAATCTTGTGCTGCAGAATCTGTCTGCGTGAGCGGTCCATTACCGAAGGTGATATGTACTCATCCCGGCAAAAAAAAAACCACCTTATAGTCGTCCTCGGCACCCGGGCCCAGATCATCAAGATGGCCCCGCTGCTAGCTGAGCTCGAGCGGCGGGCCTTTCCCTATCGGTTGCTGCTCACCGGGCAGCACCGTGAGACCATCGCGGAAATTCTGGAGGAGTTCGGTGTTCAGAGTCTGCCCCAGCGTTTGTACAACGGGCCGGAAGTAAAGGGAATCAGGCAGGCCGGGCCATGGATCGTGCGCACCGCGTGGTCCCTATGGAAGATGCGGAAACAATGGGCCCCGTCGCCGCGCGCGGATACGGTCGTCGTCACCCATGGTGATACCTTCACTACGCTGATCGCGGCCGCTGTGGGGTGGCTATCGGGAACACGTGTCGCTCACGTGGAGGCGGGGTTGCGGTCATTCAATTGGCGTCACCCTTTTCCGGAGGAGCTTACACGCCGGATCGTTACCCGCCTTTCCCACATTGCCTATTGTCCGGGGGAGTGGGCGTGTAAGAATATTTATAATCAACGGCTCATGGTTGTGAACACGGGTGCGAACACTATTCTGGATGCCTTGCGATGGGCTATCACACAACCGATGAAATCGGGAACGGATTCGCCGACTCCTTATGCCGTGGTTTCTGTTCACCGCTTCGAAAATCTCTATTCCCGGCAGCGCATGGCGGTCATTCTCGAGACAATAAATGATCTTGCCTGTCGGATGAACGTGATTGTTGTGCTTCATCCTGCTACCCGGAAACGCTTGGCCGAGTTGAATAAGCTTCAAGAGTTGGAAGCCAATTCTAATATCGATTTACGTCCGCGGATGACCTATGTTCCTTTTATGCAGCTAATCAGCCGATCCTGTTTGGTGATAACGGATGGAGGCAGCAACCAGGAGGAGCTATCGTATCTTGGTATCCCGACCCTGCTGATGCGCGCGGCAACCGAACGTCAAGAGGGGATGGGCGAAAACGTGATTCTGAGTGAGTTTCGACAAGATACGATTCGAAACGCAATCAGTGCTGCCTCGCATTCCGACAATGAAAGGGGGCACCGGTTGCCGAATCACGATCCGGTCAACGTGATTGTGGACGATTTGAGTGCTCGGTTCCCCATTCAGGCTGAAGCATGAATACGGTGTACGGCATGATGAAGTCTTGTTGAGTGATCGGGTAAGTTCTGGATGGCAGCATAATCATGCAACCGCACGTAATTGGTGAGCGCGTTTGGGAAGACCTTCGAGCGTCGCTTGCCTGTATGTAACAAACTCGGAATCAAGAACGGTGGGGTTCGTGATGGGACACGACGGCAGATGGAAAGCGAGTCAAGCGCAAGGAGCGAAGTCGGTCACCGATGAGATCATTCGGGTCACACAGCCGGACCTGCCGCCTCTTGAGGAAGTCATGCCCTATCTGGAGGAGATCTGGCGTTCGCATCGTTTAACCAACAGGGGGGCATTTCACGAGCAACTTGAAACTGCCCTCTGCAGCTACCTCGGAGTGGAGCACATTTCGCTGTTCGCGAATGGGACACTGGCCCTGCTGACTGCTATGCAGGCCTTGCGATTGACTGGCGAAGTGATCACCACTCCATACAGTTTCGTCGCTACGGCCAATACTCTTTTGTGGAACGATCTGACACCGGTATTCGTCGATGTGGACCCCTGGACGCTGACTCTCGACCCTGAACAGGTTGAGGCAGCTATCACGCCCAAGACCAGCGCCATACTGCCAGTGCACGTCTACGGGCACCCGGCCGAGGTCGACGAACTGCAGCACATCGCCGACCTCTACGGGCTGCGTTTGATCTATGACGCCGCGCACTGCTTCGGCGTGGAAGACGAGGGTGGGAGCATCCTGCGGCACGGCGACGTCTCCATTCTGAGCTTTCATGCGACGAAGGTGTTCAATACCTTCGAGGGCGGTGCGATCGTTAGCCCGAACGCCAAGACCAAGCAGCGCATCGACTACCTGAAGAATTTCGGTTTCGCCAATGAAACCACCGTGGTTGCCGCCGGCATCAACGCCAAGATGAATGAGTTTCAAGCCGCTGTAGGGCTGGCGCAATTGAATCACGTCGACGATGCCATCGACGCGCGTGCCAGGGTCGAGGCGTTGTATCGTGAGAAACTGGCGCGTATTTCCGGTATCCGGTGTCACATACACTCCTCGGCGGTTCGGCACAACCATGCTTATTTCCCAATATTCGTGGACGAAGACTATCCATTGACCCGAGACGAACTTTACTTCCACCTGCGTGATGCGGGCATTTGGGGTAGGCGTTATTTTTATCCCTTGATCCCGGAGTTTCCGATGTATCGGAATCTGCCGCGAAAAAGTGAGGGCGACTGGCCGAACGCATACGCGGCATCGAAAAAAGTCATATGTTTACCCATGTATTCCAGGCTGGACCCCACGCAGATCACCCGTGTTGCTGAAACTTGTATAGATGGCGGGGGTTTGGTGTGACAACTGTCGCCATTATGCAGCCCTATCTATTCCCCTATGTTGGTTATTACCAGTTGGCGGCAAAATCCGATATCTTCGTTTTTTTGGATGACGTCCCCTTTATTAAGCGCGGATACATCCATCGCAACTGGCTTGTGGGGGCGGGTCAGCAGCCGGTTCATTTCTCGATTCCAGTGGAAAAAATGTCGCAGAATCGCAACATAAATGATCACTGCTATGTTTTCGATGGTGGTAAGCTGCGCAGAAAAATTGTTCATCTTTACGGGAATTCTTCGCAATATAAAAAAATTTCCCCTTTAGTGGACCAGGTTGTACATACAGCCGGTAGTCGTGTGGTCGCATCTGTCAATGCGGAAAGTATCACCAGGACTGCGCATATTATGGGGTTGAAGACGATATTCTTGACCGCAAGTGAAATAGCACCAAAGCGGAACTGCCGGGGACAGGATCGTATCCTGGCTCTGTGCCGAGAGCTTGGTGCATCGCACTATATAAACCTTCCAGGGGGAAAAACGCTGTACGAACCGCACATTTTCCGCGAACAAGGGGTTCGTCTCCAATTTCTCGAAAGTTTTGTCGAGCCGCTCATCACGCCAGACGGAAGGCCATGGCATCCATCTTTCCTTCATTATCTGTTCACAACGAGTGCAGAGGGAATTCAACAGCTGTTGTGTAAAGCGAAACTGACCGACAGCTGAGTCATGAACGTGAATTAGACCGGAGATGGTTATGGAAATGAACGAGCCTTTCCGTCAAGCCCAATTTCAACGGCTCCCTGAGCTCGAGGGCATGCTCCAAGACATTAATGCACGGCTTTCTCCGGCCAATATCGGCATGCTCCAGGATTTTTCGCCGGAGCGCATGCCCAAAGTATTCGTTCACGGCCCTCCCAGGTCCGGTACTACGCTTTTCATGCAATGGCTTTCTGATGTCGGGCTCGCAGAGGTTCCGACAAACCTCCTGTCGAGGTTTTATGGCTCGCCCCTTGTCGGTGCGCGTATTCAGCAGATACTCACCGATTCAAGATATAATTTTCGCGACGAAATTCTGGATTTTAACTCGGAGATCGATTTCCGCTCCGAGAACGGCAAGACACGCGGCGCTCTGTCTCCCAATGAGTTTTGGTACTTTTGGCGGCGATTTTTGCCTTTCGATGAACTCGACTATCTGACCGAAGGGGAGATTCCTTGCCGAGCACATTTGGACGAGCTACGGGACGAGCTAAACGCGTTGGCGAATATTTTCGCCAAACCTTTCGCGTTGAAGGCGATGATCATGAATCAGATGATCCCCGCGTTGAGCGCCCGGTTCGAGAACGCTCTGTTCGTACATATTCACCGCGATCCGGTGTTCAATATCCAGTCTGTTCTGGAGGCCCGCCATCGTCAATATGGAGGGTTCGACACTTGGTATTCATTTCGTATTCGTGAATACCCGCAGCTCGAGCATCTCTCTCCGCTCGAGTCGGTGGCTGGCCAGGTCGCCGCGATAAACCGATCGATCGCGCTTGGCGTGCAATCCGTGCCGGAAAGGCGGCGGATCGATATCCCGTATGAGGACTTTTGCGCGAACCCAAATGCTCACTTCGAACGCCTCAAAGCGAGTCTAGAGCTTTTAGGCGCCCCTTTGACTGGCATGTCCTCTGTCGGCCCGCGACAGTTCGAGCAACAAAACCACTGGCGCTTGAAGGCTTACTCCCAAGAGGAAGTCGAAGCCGCTTGGTCCAAAATGCAGGCTTGGGCGGAACGAGCGATTGCACGGTCTTGTTAATACGGGTTGAGGCAGAGAGGGGTCCGATGCTTATTTTCCTGATGTGTTCCGAGCGTAGCGGGAGCAATCTGATCACCAAAATAATGGATAGCCATAATGATGTTTGTGGCCCCAGCCCAAAACACCTATTTAACCCGGTGGTGCGTAATGCGTTTCGCTATGAGCCATTGAGCGACCGCGAAAACTGGTCAGCGCTGCTGACGGATATCGGAAGGCTGTTGGATGTTCCGTTTTCCCAATGGAAGAGCTCGTTGACGCTTGATACGCTTTCCGAGTTGGCTCCGCCTGGTGATCTTCCATGTCTGTTGCGCAATGTTGCTTTGGAGGAGGCTCGTGCACACGGTAAGGAGCACTGTTTCATCAAGGAGAACCAGGTATATGAGTTAATTTCTTTCCTGCTCACCCACTTCCCGGATGCCCGTTTTCTCTATTTGGTTCGTGATCCTCGTGATGTGGCTCTATCGTGGGCGCGAAGTCGGACACATATGGGCGGAATCGTTCATGGTGCGCAACAGTGGAAAAAGGATCAGCAACAGTTCATGAAGGACCATGCCACTCTCCGGGGGGTGGGGCGATCTCGGATGATTCGATATGAAGAGATGATTACGGATCCGGAAAGTGTGATACCTGCTTCCTGCGAGTTCTTCGGTCTTCCCTTCGACCCAGGTATGCTGAATTTTCACGAAAAAGATCTGACACGCCGTAATGCGACAAACGTCTCGGCTTGGGAGAATCTGAGAAAACCGGTGATGCGCGATAACCACGGCAAGTATCGAAGTGCGATGTCGCCAGAAGATATTGCTTTGGTGGAATATATCTGTCTGCCAGAAATGTATGCGCTCGGCTATGAGTTTGACACCTCTGTGGATGAGCTGGAAGCCATTTCGGGGAGAAGCGTGGAAATGGCACTAAGGCATGAGAAGGATAACTTCCCTGCGGAACCCGAGCCAGGGGTGCGGGCGAATATGGCAGCGAAGCGAGTCTTCTATCAGAAGTGCTTGGGCAGGATCGCCGAGTGAGTCATTCTCGTCAATGGTTTCCTGAAGAAAAACCGACGGTTTCGGTGGTTTGCCATACCTACAATCACGAGTCTTTTGTCAGACGGGCGCTCGAAGGATTCTTGATTCAAGCGACCGGTTTTCCTGTGGAGATCATCGTCCATGACGATGCTTCCACCGACCGTACCCCGGAGATCGTTCAAGAGTTTGCCGTTCAGTATCCGGAGTGCATTTTTCCGATTTTGCAAGAAGAAAACCAGTTTTCGCGGGGGAGGCGGCCGAAAGAGTTCACTTTCCCCCGGGCACGTGGAGAGTTTATTGCACAGTGCGAGGGCGATGATTTCTGGACAGATCCCGGAAAACTACAAAAACAAGTTGATGCGATGCGTCGGCATCCGCATGTGAATCTGTGCGTTCATCCGGCCATGCGTGTTGCCGTGGGCAGAGGTAGGCAGAGGAAGGGCTTTGATCACGGTGACAGGGAGTGCGTTGTTCGGCCGGAGGCCGTCATCGGTCGGCATGACCAGTTCGCGCCGACCGCATCGTTTCTGATGCGTCGGGAGGCCGCGTTGGAGATGCTGGATTGGTGGCTCGGTAGTTTCCCGCCACCGCCGGTCGGTGACTTTTTCACCGAGGCCATCGTCGGGCGCAACGGCGTTTTATATCTTCCGTGTATTATGGCCGGCTATCGTCGGCGTGTGCCGAACTCCTACACAAAGCGGTTTCGCCAAGCATCGAGTGAGGAGCTTGAAACGCGGCTAGCGCGAATGTTGCATTTCGTCGAGAGGCTGCGCGGCATGGATGGTATTCCAGAGTGTGCGCTGGATCAGCGGCTCGCGTATATTCGCCTCAACTACGCTCTGCAATTTCTAGCCATTGGGGATCGCGAGCGGTTCGTGCATACGAGCGGGAAGGTTCGACTACGGGGCCATACCTGCCTGCAGAAGGCACTGGCTACCATGCGCCGTAGTACGTTGGCTTTTGCCGCCGGACGCCGTGGCTTTCAAATTCTACGCCGCGCCAGGGACTAGTATTGAATGACCGCATATACCGAGCCCCGATTTCAGGCGCCTGTGGTGATTGTCGGGGCGCCACGGTCAGGGACTTCTCTGCTGCACCGCATTCTGCGGGGGCATCCGGGCTTTGTCTCTACGGCAAGGGAGTCGCAGCCGGTGTGGCAACCGTTGACCGAGCCGGCGCAGTACGCCTGGACAGGGGAGAGGGCACCCAGCAACCTCCAGAACCGCGACATCGATTGGATTCATCGGCGGTTGGCGAAGCTTGCGCTGCCTGCCGAGGTATGGCAACGCGCCGACGCGCGCGACGTGCCCGCCGGGCAGCGGAATCCGTGGCTCTCCCGCTGGGTGCTCCGACCCGGATATCGGGGCCTGGTAATGGTTCGAGGGTTGCGTTGGCGTTCGACTATGGGGTTACGCTTGGTGGACAAGTGCGTTCATAGTGGGCTGTGGCCCGAACTGCTGGAGTCTGCCTTTCCCGATGCCCGCTACCTTCACATCGTCCGGGATCCGGCGGATACATTGCATTCCATGGTGAATGGCTGGTTGAGCCCCGAACGCTTTTTCACCTGGGAGTTGCCGAGGCCTTTGGCGATTCCCGATTATCCTTTCACGATGTGGAATTTCCCACTCCCGCAGGGCTGGGAGGCCATGTTGGATCGTCCACTGGCCGAGGTGGTCGCGTTCCAGTGGGATGCCATACAGAAAGGTATTCTCGGATTGGAGGCGCGCATTCCTTCCACACGATTCTTGCGAGTCCACCTCGAAGATTTCGACACGCGCCCAAGGGAAACAGTTAAGCGTATCGCCTCGTTCCTGGACCTTCCTTGGTCGGATTATATGGAGACGTTCGCTATCTCCGTACCACGGGTCAATGCTAGCAGCAAAACGAGTTCACGCCTTGAGTTGGCGAAATCCATCGAGGACGTCCTGCCCTCGGTTGGGGTTACCGCTAATAGACTCGGTTACGTATGACATGGCCGGGCGGCAGTCCTTACTAATCCGATCATAGGTAATGCCACATGTCAGCGAGGCTGTCGGGCGTTCTCGCAAGGCGCGAGGCGCGTGATGTAGCAAGCGCTACATGAGCGACGAGCAACGCCGCGAGAGCGCCCGACAGCCTCGCCCGAAGGGAGCGCTTGTGCG
>NZ_JBNAZM010000022.1:0-74469 GCF_051195215.1 Arhodomonas sp. AD133
AGACCGCCTTCAGCTCAGGCTCATCTCACTGTGGAATCACGCCCCCCGCTCAGGCTCATGTGTCGTTGGACAAGGCTCGGGGTTTGCATCCGCGGGCAGATGCGCTATAGTACGCGCCGTCGCACGGAGGGCCGGCGGCGGCAAGCTTCCCCAAAAAGAGGCTTGCAAAAATCGGCCCAACCGCTTAACATAGCGGCCGTCAGATGCGGGGTGGAGCAGTCTGGCAGCTCGTCGGGCTCATAACCCGAAGGTCGCAGGTTCAAATCCTGCCCCCGCTACCAGGCATCTTCGAAAAGGCCGCTTGCGGCCTTTTTTTGTAGGTGGCGCCCGCCGGGCGCCGCCGCAGGGCGGTTTTCGAAGAATGGGCCGGTAGGGCCCATTTTTTGTTTGTGGGGACGTAAAGCGAGATGGCGGCGACCCAAAGACTGATCGAGATGTTGGAGCCGGTGATCACGGCCATGGGCTACGAGCTCGTGGGGCTGGAGTATCACCCCAGCAGTAAACGCGGGTTGCTCCGCATCTACATCGATGCGCCGGACGGCATTGGCGTGGATGACTGCGCGCGCGTGAGCCACCAGGTCAGTGGCGTGCTCGATGTGGAGGATCCGCTTCCGGGAGAATACAACCTGGAAGTGTCGTCGCCGGGCCTCGAACGCCCCATCTTCAAGGCAAGTGATTATGACCGCTTCGCGGGCGAGCAGGTGCGTGTGCGCGTGCACGGCCGTCTCGAGGGGCGGCGCAAGTTCCGCGGTACTCTGCGCGGGTTACGCGGGGACAGCGTGGTAATCGAGGAGGGTGACGAGGAGGTCCTCGTGCCCCTGGACGCCATCGAGCGGGCTAACCTGGAGCTGGAGCCTGACGGGCGGTGAGCTGGAGTCAGTGATGAGCAAAGAAGTCCTGCTGGTGGTCGAGGCCATTTCCAACGAGAAAGGCGTCGATAAGGAAGTGATCTTCGAGGCGATCGAGGCGGCGCTTGCCTCCGCAACTCGCAAGCGCCACGGCGGCGAGATCGATGCCCGGGTCAGCGTCGATCGCGGCAGCGGCGAGTACAGCACGTACCGGCGCTGGCTGGTGGTCGAGGACGAGGACGCCGTCGAAGAGCCCGAGCGCGAGATCACGCTTGTCGAGGCGCGGGGCCGCGATCCCGAGGTCGAGGTCGGCGGCTACGTCGAAGAGCCGATGGAGTCGGTTGAATTCGGACGCATCGCCGCGCAGACGGCGAAGCAGGTCATCGTGCAGAAGGTGCGCGAGGCCGAGCGTGCCAAGGTGGTCGATGCCTATCGTGACCGCCAGGGCGAGCTGATTACCGGTATCGTCAAGCGCGTCGAGCGCGGCAACGTGTTTCTCGATCTTGGCGCCAACGCCGAGGCGTTCGTGCCGCGCGAGGAGATGATTCCGCGCGAGGCGGTCCGCCCGGGCGACCGCCTGCGGGGTTATCTCAAGGAAGTGCGCTCGGAGAACCGTGGGCCGCAGCTTTTCGTCAGCCGCAGCGCGCCGGAGTTTCTGGTGGAGCTGTTCAAGCTGGAGGTGCCCGAGATCGGCCAGGGGCTGCTGGAGCTCCGTGGTGCCGCCCGTGATCCGGGCATGCGAGCGAAGATCGCCGTCAATGCGCTCGATCCGCGCATCGATCCGGTGGGGGCTTGCGTCGGCATGCGTGGTTCGCGCGTGCAGGCGGTTTCCAACGAGCTTGCCGGCGAGCGTATCGACATCATTCTCTGGAACGAGAATCCGGCACAGTTCGTGATCAATGCAATGGCGCCGGCGGAAGTGGAGTCGATCGTCGTCGACGAGGACAGCCACAGCATGGATATCGCCGTTGCCGAGGACCAGCTGTCCCAGGCGATCGGACGCGGCGGGCAGAACGTGCGGCTGGCGAGTCAGCTCACTGGCTGGGAGCTCAACGTCATGACCGCCGACGAGGCCCAGGAGAAAACGGAGCGCGAGACCGCGGAGCTCGTCGGGATGTTCGTTGAAACACTGAACGTTGACGAGGACGTCGCCGCCGTGCTGGTAGGCGAGGGTTTCTCCAGCCTGGAGGAGGTAGCGTACGTGCCCACCGCGGAGCTGCTCGAGGTCGAGGAGTTCGATGACGATATCGTCGAGGCGCTGCGGTCACGTGCCCGCGAGGTGCTCGCCGAGCGTGAGAGCGCGGGCAGCGAGCAGGTGGGCGAGGGGGCAGAGCCCGCGGAAGATCTCCTCGCGATGGACGGTATGGACGACGCGCTGGCTCAGACGCTGGCGCGCCAGGGTATCACCACGATGGAAGACCTGGCCGAGCAGTCGGTGGACGACCTGCTCGAAATCGAGGGCATGGACCAGGAGCGTGCCGCCGCGCTGATCATGAAGGCGCGCGAGCCTTGGTTCGCCGAGCAGGAGGACGGCGAATCGTAATGCGCTCGCCGGCGGCGGTGCTGCCGCCGCCAGTTCCTGTCATAGGCAGCGTCGCTCGGCAACAGGTGGACCGGAGGTAGAGATTATGGCGAACACGACGGTACGGGAATTCGCAGAGGCTGTTGGCATTCCGGTCGACCGCTTGTTGGCGCAGCTTAATGAGGCGGGTCTGGAGGGGCGCGGCGCCGAGTCGACCTTGTCCCATGACGATAAGTCGGCATTGCTCGGTCACCTGCGCCGTCACTCGGATCGCGGTGGCAACGAAGAGGGGCCGGGGCCCAAACAGATCACGCTCAAGCGTAAGAGCCACAGCCAGATCCGCTTGCCGGGTGGCGCCGGCGGTCGGGGCAGCCGCGGCAGTACCGGCGGTCGGACGGTCAATGTCGAAGTGCGCAAGAAGCGCACCTACGTCAAACGCAGTGTCGTCGAGGCGGAGGTCCACGAGCGCGACGCGAAGGTGCTGGAGGACGCGCTGCAGCGCGATCTCGCGGCGCAGGCCCGGGCTGCCGAGGAACAACAGGCGCAGGCGGAGATGACCGAGGCGACCGAGTCGTCCGCCGAGGTGGAATCCCCGGTGTCGGGCGCTGAGACCATCCAGTCCGAGGTGCAGTCCAGCGAGGAGCCCGTGCAGCAGGTAACCGCCAGCGAGGAGGCGCCGGCCGAGCCACAGGCTACCGAGACGCCGGTTGCGGAAGTGGAGCGCGCCGCGGAGGAGCCGTCCGGGCAGGCAGCGGCTGCCGAGTCCACGGAAACCGAGGTTTCAGCGCAAGCGGGCGAAGGCGACGGCGAGAAAGCTGCCGAGGACGAAGCGGAGTCCGAGGCACAGCGCAACAAGGAAATCGAGGAAGAGAAAGAACGCAAGCGCCAGGAGGCGGAGGCGCGGCGTGAGCGCGAGGCCGAGGAGCGCGCGGCGCGCAAGGCCTCCAAGGGTAAGGGCAAAGCGCGCAAGAAGGGGGCCGATGGTCGTGGCGCCGGCGGCCGAAACCGTCGTGGTGGTCGTCGCGTCGGCGGTGCCGCCGCGGAGCAGCTCCATCAGGGCTTCGAGCGCCCCACTCAGCCGGTGGTTCGGGAAGTGAACATTCCGGAGAGTATCACCGTGGGCGATCTCGCCCAGCGCATGAGCGTGAAGGCCGCCGACCTCATCAAGGAGATGATGAAGCAGGGCGTCATGGCCACGATCAATCAGGCCGTCGATCAGGAAACGGCGCTGCTCCTTGTCGAGGAGATGGGTCACAAGCCCAAGATCGTCAAGGAGAACGCGGTCGAGGAAGAGATCATGGCGCAGGCTGGCGAGCCCGAGGGAGAGCAGGTTGCGCGGGCGCCGGTGGTCACCATCATGGGCCACGTCGACCACGGCAAGACCTCGTTGCTGGACTACATCCGGCGTACCAAGGTGGCGGCGGGCGAAGCCGGCGGCATCACCCAGCATATCGGCGCGTATCACGTCGAGACCGGCCAGGGCATGCTGACCTTCCTGGATACCCCCGGCCACGAGGCGTTCACCGCCATGCGTGCCCGCGGCGCGCAGGTCACCGACGTGGTGATTCTGGTGGTGTCGGCCGACGACGGCGTCATGCCCCAGACCGAGGAGGCGGTCAAGCACGCCAAGGCGGCGGGTGTGCCGATCGTCGTGGCCGTGAACAAGATCGACAAGGCGGGGGCCGATCCTGACCGGGTGCGCCAGGAGCTCGCGCAGCACGAGGTCATCCCCGAGGAATGGGGAGGCGACGTCCAGTTCGTCAATGTCTCGGCGAAGACCGGCGACGGCGTCGATGCACTCCTCGAGGCCGTGTTGCTGCAGTCGGAACTGCTCGAGCTGAAGGCGGTTTCCGACTGCGCGGCGACGGGCATCGTCATCGAGTCGAGCCTCGACAAGGGGCGCGGTCCGGTGGCGACCGTACTGGTGCAGAACGGTGTGCTTCATCGCGGGGATGTCATTCTCTCCGGTGCCGAGTTCGGCCGCGTGCGCGCGATGCTCAACGAGGCCGGCGAGGCCGTGGAGGAAGCCGGGCCTTCCACCCCGGTAGTGGTGCTTGGTCTCTCCGGTCTGCCGGAGGCGGGCGATGACGTGCTCGTGATCGAGGACGAGAAGAAGGCGCGCGAAGTCGCCGAAACCCGCCGTGAGAAGAGCCGCGACAAGCGCCTGCAGGCGCAGAAAGCCGCGAAGATGGATGAGCTGTTCTCGCAGATGGGCGGCGGCGAGACGATCACCGTCAATCTGGTCATCAAGGGTGACGTGCAGGGCTCCGTGGAGGCGTTGTCGCAGTCGCTGCAGAACATCGCCAACGACGAGGTGAAGATCAATATCGTCGCCAGTGGCGTGGGTGCGATCAACGAGGGCGATGTCAATCTCGCACTCGCCTCGGAGGCGCTGCTCATCGGGTTCAACGTGCGTGCGGACGGCAAGGCCCGCAAGGCCGCGCAGGAGAACGACGTCGAGCTGCACTACTACAGCGTGATCTACGACGCCATCGATCAGCTTCGCAACGCCATCAGCGGCATGCTGGAGCCGGAGGTGCGCGAGGAGATCATCGGCGAGGCGGAAGTCAAGGAGGTGTTCCGCTCTTCCAAGCTCGGTCAGATCGCGGGTTGCCTGGTGATCGACGGTGTCGTGCGGCGTAGTAACCCCATTCGCGTGCTGCGGGACAACGTGGTGATCTTCGAAGGCGCGCTGGAGTCGCTGCGCCGGCACAAGGATGACGTCAACGAGGTCAAGGCGGGTACTGAATGCGGTATCGGCGTCAAGAACTACAATGACGTCAAGGTCGGCGACCACATCGAGTGCTACGAGCGCGTGGAGGTCAAGCGTGAGCTCTGAGCGCGGTCGACGGGGAGACGGCAGCCATGGCGCGTGATTTCGCCCGGGCCCGACGGGTTGGCGACCAGATACAGCGCGAGCTCGCCGAGCTCATACGCGACGAGGTTCGTGACCCGCGGGTCGGCTCGGTGACCGTCTCCGAGGTGCGCGTGACCCGGGACTTCGCCCACGCGGAGGTTCTGGTGACGGTTCTCGGGGCGAGCGCGGACGGCTCCTCGGATGCCGTCGAGGCGCTCAACCACGCGGCAGGGTTTCTGCGCAGCCAGCTCGCGCGGCGTATCCGGCTGCGGCAGGTTCCTGCGCTTCAGTTCCGCTACGACGAGTCCTTTGACCGCGGCGCCCGCGTATCGCAGCTCATCGACGAGGCCGTCGACGAAGACCGCCGGCGTCATGATGAGGACGACTGAGGCGGTCGCTTATGGGAAGAAGGAAGGGACGCAACGTCCACGGCATTCTGCTGCTCGACAAGCCCGCCGGCATGAGCTCCAACGCGGCCCTGCAGCGCGCCCGTCGGCTGCTGGATGCACGCAAGGCCGGGCATACCGGCAGTCTCGACCCGCTGGCGACGGGGATGCTGCCGTTGTGTTTCGGCGAGGCCACGAAAGTCAGTGGATTCCTGCTCGATGCCGCCAAGCGTTACAGGGTCACCGCCCGCTTTGGTGAGGAGACCGACACCGGCGACGCCGAAGGCGAGGTGACCGAGCGCAGACCTGTGGACGGGTTGGACGAGGGTGCGCTCGCCGACGTGCTGCCGCGTTTTACCGGCGAGATCGAGCAGGTGCCGCCGATGTATTCGGCGCTCAAGCATCAGGGACGCCGCCTCTACGATCTCGCCCGTGAAGGGCAGGAGGTGGAGCGCAAGCCGCGGCGGGTGACGATTCACGAGCTGTGGCTCGAGGCCGTCGCCGGCGTCGAGGCAACTTTCGAGGTGGCGTGCAGCAAGGGTACCTATGTCCGCACGTTGATTGAGGACATCGGCCGCGCACTCGGCCCCGGCGCGCACGTAAGCGCGCTGCGACGCACCGCGCTCGGACCATACCGGGACCCGAACGCCATGGTCTCGCTGCAGGCGCTGGAGGAAGCGGCGGAGAGCGCGGGCGCAGAGGCGCTCGAGGCGTACCTGGCGCCGGTGGAGAGCGCCCTTGCCAGCTGGCCGGATGTGCACCTGTCCGCGGACGTCGCGTTCTATCTGCGCCAGGGCCAGCCGGTGTGGGTGCCGAAGGCGCCCACGGCCGGCTGGGTACGGCTGTTCGGCGAGGGCGAACGTTTTCTCGGCATGGGTAACGTGTTGAGCGACGGTCGTATTGCGCCCAAGCGGCTGCTCGTTCGCTAGCGACGGGCCCGGCCCGAAAATTCCCGTCACCGTGGCGGCTTAGGTTGTTCGGCCACGGGGGCACGGATACAATATTGCCCTTTAGGCTTCATCGAAATGACCAGGAGTAATCGATGTCTCTGACCGCAGAGAGAAAGCAAGAGATCGTCAAGGATTTCGCGCGCACCGATGGTGATACCGGCTCGCCCGAGGTCCAGATTGCGCTGCTGACCGCGCGCATCGAGCACCTGACGCAGCATTTCGCGACCCACAAGCAGGATCACCATTCCCGCCGTGGTCTGCTCAAGCTGGTCAACCAGCGTCGCAAGCTGCTGGACTACCTCAAGCGCAAGAGCCGCGAGCGGTACCAGACGGTCATCGAACGCCTCGGCCTGCGCAAGTAGTCCGAACATCCACACGCTGAGGGTGAATAGGTCTGTGATTCCCACACCGGTCCAGAAAACGTTTCAATACGGTGCGCACACGGTCACGCTCGAGACCGGCCGCATTGCGCGCCAGGCGAACGGGGCCGTGCTGGTCAACATGTCCGATACGGTGGTACTGGTCACCGTGGTGGGCAAAAAGGACCAGGACGCGACCCGTGACTTCCTGCCGCTGACCGTGAACTACCAGGAGCGCACGTACGCGGCGGGCAAGATTCCGGGCGGCTTCTTCAAGCGTGAGGGGCGACCCTCCGAGAAGGAGACGCTGGTTTCCCGTCTGATCGACCGGCCGATTCGCCCCCTGTTCCCCGAGGGCTTCAAGAACGAAGTCCAGGTGATCGCCACGGTTATTTCGATGAACCCCGAAGTGGACGCCGACGTCCCTGCGATGATCGGCACCTCTGCGGCTCTGGCGCTCTCCGGGATCCCGTTCGAGGGCCCCATCGGGGCGGCCCGTGTGGGTTACCGCAACGGTGAATTTCTGCTCAATCCCACCTTCAGTGAACTCAGCGAGTCGGACCTGGAGCTGGTGGTTGCCGGCACCGAAGAGGCGGTGCTGATGGTGGAATCCGAAGCGAACCAGTTGCCCGAGCAGACCATGCTCGATGCCGTGCTCTTCGGCCATGAGCAGATGCGGACAGTGATCCGCTCGGTCAGGGAGCTGGCCGAGGAGGCGGGCAAGCCGCGCTGGGACTGGCAGACGCCGGAGTCGGACGAGGCTCTGTTCTCCCGGCTTCAGGAGATCGCCGGGCAGCGGCTTGCCGAAGCCTACAACATCGCCGACAAGCAGGAGCGCCAGGAGGCGATCGGCGAGGTCAAGGACTCGGTCATGGGTGCGCTGGTGGCCACCGAGGAAGGTGCCGAGGGCTGGAGCGAGAGCGAGGTCGGCGGTGCGTTCAAGGCGCTGGAGAAGGACATCGTCCGTGGCCGGATCATCCGTGGCGAGTCGCGCATCGACGGCCGCGACAACCGCACGGTGCGGCCGTTGACCATCGAGGTGGGCACGCTGCCGCGTACCCACGGCTCGGCGCTGTTCACCCGGGGTGAGACCCAGGCGATGGTGATCACCACGCTCGGCACCGGCCGTGACGCGCAGGTGATCGACGCCATCGAGGGGGAGCGCAAGGAGCCGTTCATGCTCCACTACAACTTCCCCCCGTACTGTGTGGGTGAGGCCGGCTTCATGGGCGGGCCGAAGCGCCGCGAGATCGGTCACGGCAAGCTCGCCAAGCGCGGTATCCAGGCGGTGATGCCGAGCGCCGAGGAGTGCCCGTACGTGGTGCGCGTGGTCTCGGAGATCACCGAGTCCAACGGCTCCAGCTCGATGGCCTCGGTCTGCGGCACCAGCCTGTCGCTCATGGACGCGGGCGTGCCGATCAAGGCGCCGGTGGCCGGCATCGCCATGGGCCTGATCAAGGAAGGCGACGACTTCGCCGTGCTCACCGACATTCTCGGCGACGAGGATCACCTCGGTGACATGGACTTCAAGGTCGCCGGCAGCGAGGAAGGGGTCACCGCGCTGCAGATGGACATCAAGATCAACGGTATTACCCGTGAGATCATGGAGCGCGCGCTGGAGCAGGCGCGTGAGGGCCGGCTGCATATCCTCGGCAAGATGAACGAGGTCATCGACACGCCGCGCCAGGAAATGTCCGACTATGCGCCGCGGCTGCTCACCCTTCGCATCGACCCCGAGAAGATCCGTGATGTCATCGGCAAGGGCGGCGCTACTATCCGCCAGCTCACCGAAGAGACCGGCACGACCATCGACATTGCTGACGATGGCACCGTCACCATCGCCTCGACCGAGGCGGCGGCGGCCAACGAGGCGCGTCGGCGCATCGAGCTGCTTACTGCCGACGTCGAGGTCGGGCGTATCTACGAGGGCCGGGTGATCAAGCTGATGGACTTTGGTGCCTTCGTGAATATTCTGCCCGGCCGCGATGGTCTCGTGCACATTTCGCAGATCTCCAACCGTCGCGTGGAGAGCGTCAACGATGAGCTCTCCGAGGGGCAGACGGTGCGCGTGAAGGTGCTCGAGGTGGATCGCCAGGGCCGTATTCGCCTGAGCATCAAGGCGGTGGAGGAAGACGCCGACGCCTGACTGTCGGTTTCTCCCGCACATTGGATGATGAAAGGGCCGCCTCTTGCGGCCCTTTTGTTTTCTCGGGGGAGGGGGACGTGCAGCTTCCGCGCACCGGGCATTCCCGTCCATTCAAGCGAAAAGCCCGTGTAGAAACCATGCCTGCGGCGCGCGGCGCTCGCGGTAGATCCACAACCGTTCGCCGTGATCGTTACAGGCGATATAGTAATCACGGGCGACGTCGTCGCCGTCCCACCATCCCGTCTCGATGCGTTCCGGTCCCCGCTCCATGGTCAGTGGTCCGTGCCAGAGTGGCTGTTCCCCGGCAGTTGCCAGGCGCCGGGGTGGCTTGAGGAGCCATAGAGGGCGTTCCGGTGCGCTTTCGGCCGGCGTGGCGCTGCTTTCCCCCGGTGCCGCATAGTCCCAGGCGTACTCGGGTCGGTGCTCGGCGCGAGGGTGCAGCCCATGGATGGTCTGTTCGCCCAAGCGGGCGGATAGGCGCTCGACAAGGGGTTGCCAGGCCGTTCCGGTGGATGCTGCAGGTGTGGGCAGAAGGGTTCCGTTCTCGGGGATGAGCGACCGGATATCCCGGGCGGTCAATGCAATGCTGTGTGCTGCGGCGTCGAGCGAGGTGCACTCGAGCTGGTTACGAACGAGGGTGAGCAAATGGTCGGGTTTCCGGGAAGGGGAGAGCAGTCCGACAGTGAGGGCGGTGGCGCCTCGCGGGTGGTGGTCGAAGCGCAGCTGTAGCCGTTGCACGCCCGATTCGAGCCCTCGCAGGTAGCCGCAGAGCTCCAGCAGCAGACGCTCGATGGCCGCGAGCAGAGGATCGATCTCGCGGGTTTCCAGTGCCAGGGCGATTTCGGCGTTATAGCGCGGTGGTGGCTGCCAGCAGCGTCGCGGGTCGGGCAAGCGGCCTCGTGCCCGGTCCAGATGGCGAATCAGGTGATGCCCGAAGCGGCGTGCCAGACCTTCGCGGGGGAGTGCCAGGCAGTCGCCTACGGTACGGCAGCCCAGGTCACTGAGCGCCTCGAGCTGGTGTGCAGGGATGGGGAGGACCGTCACCGGCAGGCCGGCGAGGGCATCGTCTATATCGCAGGGGGAAGTGACGGTCGTCGCCCGGCCGCCGTGGGCGAGCAGCCATGCGGCCATGGGGGTCGGCGCGACCGCGGGGATGCTCGTGTAGCCAAGGCCGGCGACTTGCACCTGGATGTCCCGGTACAGCGCGGTCAGGCCACCGAAGTAGCGCAGGCTGCCGCCGATTTCCAGGAGCAGGCCGTGCGGCGGTTGCAGGCAGACCTGGTGGGTGAACTGCAGTGCCCAGCCAGCGAGCTGGCGCAGGGCCCGGCCTTCGGCGGCGGAATCGCGCTCACGGCAGTGCAGTGAGGGTACGAGCGCCCGCGCCGCGGTGAGTCGCATGCCGCTTTGAATGCCGCTGCGTATCGCCGCGCGGTTGGCAGTGTGCACCCGGCCATCCTCGATGACGACACGGGGCAGCGAGTCCGCTCCGTTATGCTGGAAGACTTCCAGCGCCAGGGCGGGAAAGTCCAGGCATAGCCACAGTGCCACCGTACACCTCCGGCGATGAGTGTGGTCCCGGCCGTCTCAGGTGTGTGATGGGCCGGTCAGGGGGAGATCCATCTGGGCGACGCGCGACCGGCCATGGGCGCGTGGCAGGGGGTGGCAGGGGCGTTGACGCAGCGGCTCCGGTCGGGGTGTCTCGGTAGTGGGGGCTTGCCGTTGAGACACGGGCGTTACCGGGCTGGTGGACGGCGTAGCCTTCGTGCCGGCTGCCGAGAGATCGAGGAGGAGGGTCTGGCGGCGACCGCCGCCGCGGGCTTTGATCAGGTCCACGCGCAGGTGCGCGTCCTCGCGGGAGAGCTGCATGCGCAAGGCTGCCGGTGAGGCGGTTCGGCGGAGGGTCTCGCGCCGGAATAGCCATCCCGGTGTGTCGCCGGTCTCGGCGGCGAGCTGCAGGCGGCGGAGGCCGGTGCCATTCACCCGCCGGGGCCACGCAAGCACCGCGCCGCAGGTGCCGGCCCGCAGGGCCTGTTCCATGGCCCACAGGGTGTCGTTGTGATCGCCGCGGGGGTGCACCAGCAGCACCCTGCTTAGATCGATACCGGCGGCGGCGAGTGCCGGTGCGTAGGGGATGTGGGGGGGCGCGATGAAGGCGAGCCATCGCCCCTCGTGACTCAGGCGGGCCAGCGCGGGGAGCACGAGTCGCAGCTCACCGATGCCACTGTGGTCGTGGAGAATCTCGGTGAGGGCGCCGCGTGGCCAGCCACCACCGGGCAGGCCGGCGTCCAGCCCCGCGTACCCGGTGGTGATGTGTGCCGAAGTGGGCTCGTGCTGGCGTTCGCCCGCTCGCCAGATTCCGGGTTGCCGGAGCAGTTCGTTGAGCGCGTTGTCCATGGCTCGCTCTCCTCGACAGGGTCGATGAGTGTCTGCGCGGGCCCCCGAATCAAAGACCGGAGCGGATCACGCCCACCCCGATGCCTTCGATGTCGAGGGATTCGCGCCGCAGATCCACCTCGATGGGTGGGAAGGCGTCGTTTTCGGGTAGCAGACGAACCAACGGGCCACGGCGCTCGAAACGCTTGACCGTGACCTCATCGTGCAGTCTCGCCACCACGATCTGGCCGTCCCTTGCCTCGACGGTGCGGTGCACCGCCAGGAGATCGCCGTCCAGGATCCCCGCGTTCTGCATGCTCGTGCCCCGCACCGCGAGCAGATAGTCGGGCCGGGGGGAGAAAAGCTCCGCCGTGAGTGCACACCGCCGCTCGATGTGCGCCTCGGCGAGGATGGGGCTGCCGGCGGCGACCCGCCCCACCACGGGCAGGCCTTGCTCTTCTTCGACGATGCCTTCATCGAGCAGACGAATGCCCCGGGAGGCGCCCCGGCGAATCTCGATCGCGCCCTTGCGCTCGAGCGCCCGCAAGTGCTGCTCGGCGGCGTTGGGCGAGCGAAAACCGAGCTGGCGTGCGATCTCGCTGCGGGTCGGCGGGTAGCCGGTCTCCGCGACGTATCGCCGGATCAGCTCGAGGATGTCGCGTTGCCGGGGAGTGAGTTCGTTCATGGCGCCTCCGTGTACTGTAAATATATACAGTATTCCGTCTGTGGGGCAAACATCTTGAGTCGTTGCGTGATTCCGGGAAATACTGTGTATATATACAGCATACAGGAATCCCATGACCGCGACCGTCGCACCGCCCTATGCCGAGCTGCACTGCCTGACCAACTTCAGCTTCCTGCGTGGAGCGTCGCATCCGGAGGAGCTGGTCAGGTGTGCCGCTGCGCTTGGCTACAGCGCTCTGGCGGTCACCGACGAGTGCTCGGTGGCCGGTGTGGTGCGCGCTCACATGGCGGCCCGCGAGTCGGGGCTGGCGCTGATCATCGGCAGTGAGTTCCAACTCGTCGACGGGCTTACCCTGGTGCTGTTGGCGCCGGATCGTCAGGCCTATGGTCAGCTTTGTGCCCTGATCAGCCTGGCCCGCTCCCTCGCGCCCAAGGGCAGCTACCGGTTGACCCGGGATGAGCTGATCGACGCCGTGCCCGGCTGTCTCGCCATCCTGCCGGTCACGCCGGCTATGAACGAAGCGGACGCCGCCTGGTTCAAGCGCCATTTCGGGGATCGGGGGTGGCTGGGAGTGGGGTGTCATCGCGACGGTCGTGACGAGGCGCGTTTCGCCGCCAGCGAGGCATTCGCGCGGACAACCGGATTACCCCGACTTGCCTGCGGCGGTGTGCTCATGCACCGCCGTGGACGCCGCGCGCTGCAGGACACGCTCACGGCGATCCGCCTGGGCTTGCCGCTGCCGGAAATCGGTGCGGCGGTATCCAGCAACGGCGAACGCCACCTGCGCCCACGGTGGGAGCTCGCCCGGCTGTATCCCCGACGCCTGCTCCAGGAGACGGTGCGCCTCGCCGGGTTGTGTCACTTCTCCCTGGGGGAGCTGCGCTATGAGTATCCCGACGAGCTGGTGGCCCCCGGCCATACCCCGGCGAGCTATCTGCGCGAGCTGGTGGAGCAGGGAATAGCCCGCCACTGGGGCGGGGAGCCGTCGGTGGAGGTGCGCCGCCAGGTGGAGCACGAGCTCGCGGTCATCGCGGAGCTCGGCTACGAGCCCTACTTTCTCACCGTTTACGACATCGTCGCTTTCGCCCGCAGCCGGGGCATCCTCTGCCAGGGGCGGGGCTCGGCGGCCAACTCCGTGGTCTGCTACTGCCTCGGTGTCACCGCCGTGGACCCGACACGCCAGCAGCTGCTCTTCGAGCGTTTCATCTCCCGCGAGCGCGGTGAACCGCCGGATATCGACGTGGACTTCGAGCACGAGCGGCGCGAAGAGGTCATCCAGTACGTCTACCGCAAGTACGGCCGTGAGCGCGCGGCCCTGGCCGCCACGGTGATCACCTACCGGCCGCGCAGCGCCCTGCGCGATGTGGGCAAGGCCCTGGGGCTCGCCGGTGACCAGGTGGAGCGTCTCGCCGGGAGCATGCAGTGGTGGGACGGTGGCGAGATCGCCGACGAGCGCTTGCGCGAGGCCGGCTTCGATCCGGATAACCCGCTGTTGCGGCGGGTGCTCGTCATCGCCCGCGAGCTGCTCGGCTTTCCACGTCATCTCTCCCAGCACGTGGGTGGTTTCGTCATCTCCCGCGGGCCGCTGGCGGAGCTGGTGCCCATGGAAAATGCCGCCATGGCCGGGCGGACGATCATCCAGTGGGACAAGGACGATCTCGAATCCCTGGGCCTTCTGAAGGTGGACTGTCTGTCGCTGGGGATGCTCACCGCCATTCGCCGCTGTTTCGAGCTCATCGAACGCCATCACGGGCGCCGCCTGAGCCTGCGGGATGTGCCGGCGGGCGACAGGAAGGTCTACGCGATGCTAGCGCGGGCGGATACGGTGGGGGTGTTCCAGGTGGAGTCCCGGGCGCAGATGGCGATGCTCCCGCGCCTGCGCCCGAAGACCTTCTACGATCTGGTGGTGGAGATCTCCATCGTGCGCCCGGGCCCCATTCAGGGGGACATGGTGCACCCCTATCTGCGCCGCCGTGAGGGGCTGGAGCGGGTGGAGTATCCCGGTGACGAGGTGCGCCAGGTGCTCGAGCGCACCTATGGCGTGCCGATCTTCCAGGAGCAGGTCATGCAGCTCGCGGTGGTGGCCGCCGGCTTCACCCCCGACGAGGCGGACGGCCTGCGGCGTTCCATGGCCGCCTGGCGGCGGCGCGGCGGGATGGAGCATTACCGCGAGCGGCTGGTCAGCGGCATGCGCGAGCGTGGCTATGACGAGGCTTTCGCCGAGCGGTTGTTCCAGCAGATCCGCGGGTTCGGCGAATACGGCTTCCCCGAAAGCCATGCGGCGAGCTTCGCGTTGTTGGTTTATGTCTCCGCCTGGCTCAAGTACTACTATCCGGCGGCCTTCACCGCGGCGCTGCTCAACAGCCAGCCCATGGGCTTCTATGCGCCGGCACAGCTGCTGCGGGATGCTCGCGGCCACGGCGTGGCGGTCGCCGGGGTGGACGTGACCGCCAGCGACCGGGACTGCACCCTGGAGCGCGGGGAACAGTATGACTGTGTGTTGCGGCTCGGGCTGCGTCTGGTGAAGGGGCTGTCCCGTGAGGCAGCAGTGCGCCTCGTCGCCGCCCGGGCGCATGGCGCGTATGCCGATGTCCAGGATCTCGCCCGGCGTGCGGCACTCGAACGCCGGGACCTAAAGGCCCTGGCCAGTGCCGGTGCGCTCACCGCGCTCGCCGGGCACCGTCGTGAGGCCCAGTGGGCCGTGCTCGGCGTGGAGCAGTCCCTGCCGGTGCTCGACGGCGCCGGTTTCGACGAGGCGGTGGCCGGGCTGCCCGAGCCGGGCGAGGGCGAGGATTTGGTGGACGATTATCGCAGCCTCGGCCTCAGCCTGGGGCGCCACCCGCTCGCCCTGCTGCGCACCCGGCTCGACCGGCGGCGATTCCGCACCGCCGAGGCCTTGCGCGCAGTGGGTCACAAGCGGCTGGTGCGCACCGCCGGCCTGGTGATCACCCGCCAACGGCCCGGCTCGGCGAACGGGGTGACTTTCCTCACCCTGGAGGACGAGACCGGCGTGGTGAACGTCGTGGTCTGGAAGGGCGTGGCCGAACGATTCCGGCAGGCGGTGGTGGGCGCACGCCTGCTCGGCGTGGTGGGCAATCTGGAGCGCAACGGCGAGGTGGCGCATGTAATCGCCGGGCGTCTGGAGGACCACAGCCACCTGCTCGGTGACCTCGTCACCCGTAGTCGTGACTTCCACTGAAGCTGCGAGTCTCGAAACTCAAGATTCAAGATTCAAGATTCAAGATTCAAGATTCAAGATTCAAGATTCAAGCGGGAAGCCGGGAAGCCGGGAAGCCGGGAAGCCGGGAAGCCGGGAAGCCGGGAAGCCGGACTGCGCTGCGCTCCGTCCACCCTACGCTTGAAGTCGTGAGTCCCAGGCTTCGAGTTTCAAGCCAAAAGTGCCGGGGCGCGGACCACGGTAGCGCCGTAGGGTGGATGCAGCGAAACGGAATCTACCATCATCAGCCGGCGTGTCGTGCGTTTCGGGTCGCTGGCACGCATCCTCCTCTTGCACCGGCCCTGAACGGGTTACCCCTTCGTGACCTTTGGCGCCCTTGCGTCATTGTGTTTCATCCCACGCTCTCCCTGGCAGTGGAAACACGCCACTTGATACGTGCCGCTTGAAACTTTCCGCTTCCAGCTTAAGCCTCTCCAAAGGGTCGCTCGTTCATGTTCGTGCCTGGAGGAGGCTCGCCTGATGGACTACACACGTTATCGCCACGTCCTCGCCGAGCGGGTCGGACACCTGCCCGCCGGTTTCGATGCCGCCGAGTACCAGCGCCGGCTGGCCGCCACGCGGGAGGCCATGACCCGGGACGGGCTGGACGCGCTGCTCGTCACCGATGCCGCGGAGGTGTGCTATCTCACCGGCTACACCACCTTCGAGGTGTCGGTGTCGATCTGCCTGGTGGTCACTCATGACCGGACCGTGCTCCAGGTGCCGTCCATAGAGACCGGACCGGCGGTCACCATGGCCCATGTGGACGAGGTGACCGGATACCGCTGGGAGCGTCCCAGGGATGCACCGGAACAGATCGCCGATGCCTTGCGGGATGCCCGGCGGGTGGGCGTGAACCTCTGGGGCGCGGGGCTGCGACCGGGCCTGCTGGAGGCCGTGCAAGCGCTACATGCGGCGGAGTGGGTGGACTGCGGCGACGTGCTTGCCGCTATCCGGCGGGTGAAGTCGCCGGCGGAGTTGGCGGTGCTCGAGGAGTGCGCGCGTGTGACCGAGCGGGGGCTGGAGGCGGCTGCCGCGGTGGTGACGCCCGGGACGAGCGACTCCCAGGTCGCCGCGGCCGGTGCCGAGGCCATGCTCGCCGGCGGCAGCGAGTTCATGAGCATGCAGCCTATCGTCGCGGCCGGCGTGCGTTCCAGCATCATTCACAGCAACCACAACGGGCATGTCATCGCCACCGGAGAGCCCGTGTTCATGGAGTTCGGCGCCGTTCGCCACCGCTACACCGCGCCGCAAATGCGTACCGTCGTTGCCGGTCCTGTCACTGCGTCCATGCGTCGCATCTACGAGACCTGTTCGGCGCTCGTGGACAGTCTGAGCGGGGCGATGCGCCCGGGACGCAGTTTCGATGACGCCGCTCGCGATGCCGAGACGATTCTCACCCCCCTCACCGACGAGGTGTTCTTCTCCGGCGTGTTTGGCTACACGGTCGGTGTCCAGTTTCCGCCTTCGTGGGTGGAGGGAACGGGCTTCATCGCGCGTGGCGTGGAGACCCTGTTCGAGCCCGGCATGGTCTTCCATTTGCCCATCTGCTTGCGTCGGCCCGGGGAGTGGGGCATCGGCATGAGCGAGACGGTGGTGGTCGAACGTGACGGTGCCCGATCCATGACCCGCAACGACTGGCGTCTCCCTTAAGCGTCATCTGCATAAGGACATTCAATATGTGGATACCGGTAATCGACGACTCTTATTGTCGTCAATTGCCGGTATTTTTTGTATACAACTACTTAACTCATTGTTTATCCTGATTTGTGTTGAGAGCTTTGCATATCGTGGAATGTGCGCTCATCTGACGAAACCAGACTTTCGCTTGTTATGTTGTCGACGATTTGGTATCCCTTTTTGGCAACTATTTGGTTAAGTAAGTGTGCACAATTTGTGGGCGCAACCATCGGTCCACACTGCGGAGGAGAGGTTTCATGAGTGATGCCCAGGGCCTGCACGCCGTGCGTGGGCGCATCGTTCATTGTCTGCATGACCCCGGCGAGGGCGATGATCGCAACGCGCTGGAGGTGTTCGATGACGGCGTGCTCCTGATCGAGGGCGGCCGCGTGGCCCGCGTCGGCCCCGCCGAGGATGTGCTCGCCACGGTCGGCGCCGAAGTGTCCGTGACCGATTGCCGGGGGCAGCTCGTTGTCCCGGGCTTCGTGGACGTCCATATCCACTATCCGCAGACGGATATGATCGCCAGCTACGGCGAACAGCTTCTCGCCTGGCTGGAACGCTACACGTTTCCTACCGAGGGCCGGTTCGGCGACGCTGCCGTGGCCGCTGACACCGCCGGGTTCTTCCTCGACGAGCTGTTGCGCAACGGCACTACCTCCGCGCTGGTGCTCGGCACCGTTCACCCCGAATCCGTGGAGGCGCTGTTCCAGGCGGCACGCGGGCTGGGCATGCGGCTGGCGGCGGGCAAGGTCCTAATGGACCGCAACGCGCCGGAGTACCTGCGTGATACCGCCGAGAGTGGCTATCGCGACTCGCGAGAGCTCATCGAGCGCTGGCACGGCGTGGACCGGCTGAGCTACGCGATCACCCCGCGCTTCGCCCCCACCTCCAGCGAGGCGCAGCTCGAGCGTGTCGGCGAGCTGGCCACCGCCTACCCGGACACCTACGTGCATACGCACGTCGCCGAAAACCGCGCCGAGGTCGCGTGGGTGAGCGAGCTCTTTCCCTGGAGCCGCAGCTATCTGGACGTCTACGACTGCTACGGGCTGGTGCGCGAGCGGGCGCTGTACGCGCACTGCATCTACCTCGACGAGCGGGACCGTCGGCGTATGGCCGAAACCGGCGCCGTTGCCGGGTTCTGTCCTACCTCGAACCTGTTTCTCGGCAGCGGTCTGTTCGACTACGCCACCGCGCGCAGCGACGGCGTGAAGGTCGGACTGGCCACGGATGTGGGCGCGGGCACCAGCTTCAGCATGATTCGCACGGTGGCCGAGGCCTACAAGGTCGCCCAGCTCCAGGGAACCGCGCTGTCGCCGGCACGGCTTCTGTATCTCGCCACGTTGGCCGGCGCCGAGGCCCTGGCCGTGGCTGATCGCATTGGCAGTTTCCGTGAGGGCAACGAGGCCGACTTCGTCGTGCTCGACCCGACAGCGACACCACTGATGGCACGGCGCCACGCCCATACCGAAAGCGTCGAAGAACAACTGTTCGCACTGTTCACCCTGGGCGACGACCGCTGTGTGAAGTCCACCTGGCTGCAGGGGGCCTGCCGCTACAGCCAGTCCGACCGGGCCTGAATTGCCCTTGATTGCCTGAAAGCACTAGCGAGTGAGAAGCCTCTTTGTGAGGAGGAGAGGGAGAGTATGAGTCGAAACGCGAGTTCGGTCGCCGATGCCGTCGCCGACGCCGGCCTTGAGGCAGGGGAGGTCCGCGGCGGGGTGCTGGAGCGACTTTTCGGGATCAGCCGACACGGCTCGAGCGTACGTACCGAGATCCTGGCGGGGTTGGCCACGTTTCTCGCCGGGATGTACATCATCGTGGTCAATCCGTCGGTGCTCAACCAGGCGGGAATCCCGTTCTCTCAAGCCCTGACGGCCACCGTGCTGATCAGCTTCCTGGGCAGCCTCGCCATGGGGCTGTACGCCCGTAACCCGTTCCTCGTCGCGCCCGGTCTCGGCATGAGCGCGCTGTTCACCTATACGCTGGTGGAAGGTGCCGGCATTCCCTGGGAGGTGGCACTGGGCTGCGTGTTCTGGTCCGGCGTTCTGTTCGCGGTGCTCGCGCTGTTCAACGTGCGCAAGCATGTCGTCGACGCGATCCCGGAATCCATGCGCTTTGCCATCACCAGCGGCATTGGGCTGTTCATCACGCTGATCGGTTTCAAGAACGCCGGTTTCGTGGTCTCCAATCCGGCTACCGTGGTCAGCATGGCCTCGCTGGACGCCACCGTCATTACTTTCCTGGTGGGGCTGGCGATTACCGGAGTACTCGTGGCCCGCCGCGCCAGCGGCGCCCTGGTGCTCGGCATCGTGCTCACGACGCTCGCGGCCACGCCCATCGGCCGCCTGTGGGGTAGTGACGAGGCTGTGGTCAACTGGCAGGGGCTGGTGGCCGCGCCGGATTTCGGCGGCATCATGAGGCTCGAAATTCTCGAGGCGCTGAACTATGTCTACTGGCCGTTCATCTTCGTGTTCCTGTTCACGAACTTTTTCGATGCCATGTCCACCTTCATGGGCGTGTGTGAGGCGGCCAACCTGAAGGACGAAAATGGCAACCCCCACAACATCCGCCAGTCCATGTTCGTCGATGCGCTCGCCTCGGCGCTCGCCGCACCGTTGGGCACGGGCGCCGGTCAGACGTTCATCGAGTCCGGTGCCGGTGTCGCCCAGGGCGGGCGCACCGGGCTGGTGGCCGTGGTCGTGGCGCTGCTGTTCCTGCCGTTCCTGTTCCTCTCGCCGCTGCTCTCGCTGGTGCCGGCCATCGCCACCGCGCCGGTGCTGATCATGGTGGGGACGTTCATGATGGAGCCGATCCGCCGCATCGACTGGTCGGATTACGAGATCGCCGTGCCGGCATTCATCACCGTGGTGCTGATGCCCTTTACTTACTCGATAACCCTGGGCATCGCCTTCGGCTTCCTCGCGTTCATCGCCATCAAGCTCTGCCTGGGCAAGCTGGGCGACATCAAGCCGGCCATGTGGATCGCCGGCGCGCTGTCCATCCTGCTGCTGGTGACCACCGGCTGAGCGAGGGGTTCGATTCCGCAGTGAGAAACGGCGTACGCCTGGGGGTGTGCGCCGTTTTTTTATCCCCCGAGGATGCTCGCCAGGTCCACCTGTTGGGCGCGTTCGGCGAGGGTGAGGCGCTCCTCGAGGTGGTCCAGGTGCTCGCAGGCGATGCGGGCGGCGCGCTCGCCGTCGCCGGCGAGCACGGCGTCGGCGATGCCGCGGTGATCCTCGGCGCGGTAGCAGGCGCTCATGCCCGGCACCTTGTACAGGGCCACCGTGATGGAAGTGCGCAGGATGAGCTCCTGGAGGATGCGGCCCAGCACCTGGTTGGGGCACAAGTCGGCGAGGCGCTCGTGGAAGCGCAGCGACAGGTGTATGCGGTCCTCGTGGGCGCCCTGCTCGTGAGCGGCATGCTCGGCGTCCACCAGCTCCGCGATTTCCCGGCGGGCTGCCTCGTCGAGGCTGCCGGCGACCTGGCGCATCACCTCCCCCTCCACGTGCCGGCGCGCCTCGAAGATCTGCGCGGTTTCCTCCGGTCCGGGCTTGGCGACGACCGCGATCTGGTTGCGTCGCATGAGGATGATGTGATCGCCGGCGAGGCGCACCAGCGCACGGCGCACCACCGAGCGGCTTACGCCGAAGATCTCGCTCAGGGTGAGTTCGGGCAGGCGCGAGCCCGGCGGCAGCTTCTGCGTGAGCACCGCGTGCCGGATGGAGTCGTAGATGCGGTCCTCGGCGCGCCCCTTGCGGGGAACTCCCTGCCCTTGGACGGCGGCTAGCGCTATGTCTTTCACGGTAAGGCTGAGCTGTTCGGTCGTGGTGAGTGAATGGCTGCTGATCACAATGTACCCGTCGCGCGGGCACGCGTCACGCCCGGCTTGTTGACCGCACTTTAAGCCGTTATATTGTCGACAATAAAAATATAATAATGTCGTCAATAAGGTGAGTGGTGCGCGTTCCCGCGTGATGACGGCCACCGCGACCAATGCCGCGGCATAGGCGCAAGGCCGGGTGGGGGACTCGGCACCGCGCATGGGCTATAGGGGTAGAGGTTGGAATGTATACAAAACGGTTCTATTCTGATGCTACACAGGCCAGGGATCGCAATGCATACACCGGCCTGATCACTGGAGGAGAGCAATGACGTCTTCGGTCCGCTTCCTGCTGGGCCACGAGGCGCGCGAGCTGCGCGACGTGGACCCGACGCAAACCGTGCTGCAGTGGCTGCGCACCGACGCGCGCGCCAACGGCACGAAGGAGGGGTGCGCGGAAGGCGACTGCGGCGCCTGCACGGTCGTTATCGGAGCGCCGGACGGGCGGGGCGGCATGCGCTACCGCGCGGTCAACGCCTGCATCCTGTTCGTTCCCACTCTCGACGGTTGCCAGTTGCTGACCGTGGAGCACTTGCAGCGCGACGATGGCGCGCTGCATCCGGTGCAGCAGGCGATGGTGGACTATCACGGCTCGCAGTGCGGCTTCTGCACACCGGGGTTCGTGATGTCGCTGTTCGCGTTGTATCTCACCGAGGACCGGCCCACGCGGCAGCGGGTCAACGACGTGCTCGCCGGTAACCTCTGCCGTTGTACCGGCTATCGGCCCATCGTTGACGCGGCCATGGCCATGTACGACTACGCGTGGGAAGACCACACGCGCGCCCGTGCGGCCGAGACCGCCGAGCGCCTGAGCGCCATGCGTCGTGACGACACCCTGGCCCTGGAGCACGACGGCCGCCGTTATTTCGCACCGGTGAATGCCGCGGGTCTGGCGGCCGTGCTTGCCGACCATCCCCAGGCGACTCTGCTTGCCGGCGGTACCGATGTGGGGTTGTGGGTCACCAAGCAGCATCGCGATCTCGATACCGTCGTCTACGTGGGTGATGTAGCAGAGCTTCATGGCATCGAGGAGCGCTCCGACGGCGTGGAGATCGGTGCTGCGGTCACCCACAGCGAGGCCTATGCCACGTTGGAGCGTTATTTCCCGGATTTCGGCGAGCTGATGCGCCGCTTTGCGTCGGTGCAGATCCGCAATTCCGGCACCCTGGGCGGGAATATCGCCAACGGCTCGCCCATCGGCGATTCCATGCCGGTGCTTATCGCCCTGGGCGCACGGCTGGTGCTGCGCGGTCCGGACGGCCAGCGCGAGCTGCCGCTGGAGGACTACTTCATCGATTACGGTAAGCAGGACCGGGGCCCGGGCGAGTTCGTGGAGCGCATCAAGGTGCCGGCACTCGCCGACAACGAGCATTTCCGCTGCTACAAGATCTCCAAGCGTTTCGATCAGGATATCTCCGCAGTGTGTGCGGCGTTCAAGGTGCGCATCGCCGACGGTCGCGTGGTGGAGGCACGTACCGGTTTCGGCGGTGTCGCCGCAACGCCCAGGCGCGCACGCCATACGGAGGCCGAGCTCACCGGCCAGCGCTGGAACGAGGAGACGGTGCAGAAGGGCGAAGCCGCGCTCACCGCCGAGTTCACGCCCCTCACCGACATGCGTGCGAGCCAGGAGTACCGGCGGCTGGTGACCGCGCAGCTGCTGCGGAAGTTCTACATCGAGACCACTCAGCCCGGGGAGGCGACCCGGGTGCTCGCCGAGGAGGCTGAGGCATGAGCATTTTCACGCCGAAGATCCAAGGAAGCGTCCACACGCCCCAGCGGCACGACAGCGCCCACAAGCACGTCAGCGGCGAGGCCATTTACGTGGACGACATTCCCGAGCCCCGGGATCTGCTGCACGTCTACGCGCGGCTTGCCGAGCGTGCCCATGCGCGGATCACCCGTCTCGACGTGAGCGAGGTGCGCACCGCCTCCGGCGTCGCCGCGGTGGTGACCCCTGACGACGTGCGCGAGACCACCAACGACATCGGCCCGGTATTCCCCGGTGACCAGGTCTTCGCCGACGGCGAAGTACTGTTCTACGGCCAGCCGCTGTTCGCCGTCGCCGGCGACAGCATCGAGGCCGCCCGGCGGGCGGCGATGCGCGCCGAGGTGGATTACGAGGACCTCGACGCGATCCTCAGCATCGAGCAGGCGCTGGAGCAAGACGCCTATATCCTGCCGCCGAAGACCTGGGAGCGCGGCGACTCCGCCAAGGCGCTCGCGAGTGCCCCCCACCGCTTGCAGGGACGCACTCACGTGGGCGGCCAGGAGCATTTTTACCTGGAGGGCCAGGTGGCCATGGCCGTGCCCCAGGAAGACGGCGACATGCTCGTCTACAGCTCGACCCAGCATCCCTCGGAAGTGCAGCATTTGGTGGCCAAGGTCCTGGGGCTATCCGACCACGCAGTGACTGTCGAGACACGGCGCATGGGCGGCGCCTTCGGCGGCAAGGAGACCCAGGGGGCGCAGATCGCGGTGATCGCCGCGCTGCTCGCCAAGCGTACCGGCCGGCCGGTGAAGTACCGCCTGGATCGTGACGACGATATGACCATGACCGGCAAGCGTCACGATTTCCTCATCGACTATGACGTCGGCTTCGACGACGACGGCCGTATCACCGGCATCGAGATCATGCAGGCAGCGCGCTGCGGCTATGCGCCGGATCTCTCGCACTCGGTGGCGGACCGGGCGATGTACCACGCCGACAACGCCTACTACCTCGATAACGTCACCATCACCTCCAGGCGTTGCCGGACACATACCGTCTCCAACACCGCTTTCCGAGGCTTCGGCGGTCCCCAGGGCATGGTGGGCATGGAGCACATCATCGAGGAGATCGCCCGGGCCCTGGGCAAGGATCCGCTGGCGATCCGCAGGATCAACTTCTACGGCGTCGGCGAGCGCAACGTGACGCCCTACGGTATGACCGTGGAGGACAACATCCTCCACGAGTTGGTGCCCCAGCTCGAGGAGAGCGCCGAGTATGCCCGGCGCCGCGAGGCGGTGAGCCACTACAACGCGCACAGCCGGTGGCTCAAGAAGGGGCTGGCCATCACGCCGGTGAAGTTCGGCATTTCATTCACCGCCAAGCACTTGAACCAGGCCGGCGCGCTGGTGCTCGTCTACCAGGATGGCACCGTGCAGCTCAACCACGGCGGCACGGAGATGGGCCAGGGCCTCAACACCAAGGTCGCCCAGATCGTCGCCGACGTCTTCGGCATCGACTTCGAGCGGGTGCGCATTACCGCCACCCACACCGGCAAGGTGCCGAACACCTCGCCAACGGCGGCGTCCTCCGGTTCCGACCTCAACGGCGCCGCGGCCTACAACGCGGCGAGCAAGATCGTCGACCGCATCCTGCCGCTCATCCGCGATCATTTCGAGGTTTCGTCGGAGACCAAGATCGAATTCCGCGGTAACCACGTGTACGCGGGCGACCGGGCACTCGGCAGCTTCGCCGATATCGTCAAGCTCGCCTACTTCAATCGCATCCAGCTTTCGGCGGCCGGCTTCTACGCCACGCCCAAGCTCGAAATCGCCGAGGATGGCCGCGGGCGGCCGTTCTACTACTTCGCTTATGGTGCGGCCTGCTCCGAGGTGCTGGTGGACACGCTCACCGGCGAGTACCGCACCACCCGCGTGGACATTCTCCACGACGTGGGCCGCTCGCTGAACCAGGCCATCGACATGGGCCAGATCGAGGGCGGCTTCATCCAGGGCGTGGGCTGGCTCACCACCGAGGAGCTGTGGTGGAACGACAAGGGCCGGCTGATGACCCACGCACCATCCACCTACAAGATCCCGGCCTGCAGCGATCTGCCGGCGGATTTCCGCGCCGAGATCTACGAGCGCGGTGAGAACGTGGAGGAGGCCATCCACCGGTCCAAGGCCGTGGGCGAGCCGCCGCTGATGCTCGGTATGTCCGTGTTGCATGCGTTGAAGGACGCCGTCGCCGCTGTGGGCGATTATCGGGTGGCCGCGCCGCTTCACGCGCCGGCGACGCCGGAGGCGGTGTTGATGGCCATACAGGAAGTTCGCAAGGCCACCAGTCAGCCCGCCTCCGAGTCGGTGGCGGAGGTCGCCGAATGAGCCACTGGATCGAGGAGCTCGCCGATTACCACCAGCGCGACCGTGCCTGTGTGCTGGTGACGCTGGTGGGCATCGAGGGCTCCTCACCCCGGGAGGCGGGCGCGAAGATGATCGTCTCGCGCGAGAGTGCCTCCGGCACTTTGGGCGGCGGCACCGTGGAGCACATCGCCCAGGAGCGCGCCCGCGAGCTGCTCGCCGCTGGCCCGGACCGGACGAGTGGGCCGCTGCTCGAGGAGTTCGTGCTCAACGACGCCATTGACCAGGCCTGCGGCGGACGCATGTCGCTTCTGTTCGAGCCGGTGTGGCCGGCGGCGTTCCAGATCGGGCTCTTCGGGGCCGGGCACGTGGGTCAGGCGCTGGTCAAGGCGCTTGCCGACGTGCCCTGCCGGGTGCACTGGGTGGATTCCCGCGCGGAAGTCTTTCCGGAGCAAATCCCGGCGGTGGCTTCGCGCATCGTCGCTGATCGGCCGGAAGAGCAGGTCGCCCGGCTGCCTGACGGTGCCTACGTCATTGCCATGACCCACAGTCACGAGATCGATCTCGAGATCGTGGCTGCGGCGTTGACCGCCGGTCGTTTCGCTTTCATCGGTACGATCGGTTCGAAGACCAAGCGCGGCCGTTTTCGCAGCCAGCTCCGGGACCGGGGGCTGGCACCCGAAGCGATCGAGCGACTGGTCATTCCCATCGGCCTGCCAGGGGTCGGTGGCAAGCGCCCTGCCGAGATCGGGATCTCGGTGGCCGCCCAGCTCCTGCAACTGCGCGAGGAACGCGACCGTCAACCCGCTTGACGCTGACACGGTTGACGGCGTGTGGCAGACTCCATGGCCGTAACCCGTACCGGGTTGCGGCTGTTTCGCGTGAAGAATACGCCAAAAGGTGAGAGTGAGCGGCTGCCTCTGCCCGCTGAGCCGTCTGGCGCGGGTAGGGCGACTTGACGTCAAGGCGGTCGCCCACGACGGATACAATTTCGGCAGGAGGCAAATCGCATGACGTTAGGAGCATGGCTCGGTCGTGAGGAAGTCGGCGCGCGGGAGCGCGTGCTCGGCTCGGTGGTTTCGGTGCTGGTCGGCAGCGCGCTGCTCGCGCTGGCTACCCGGGTGGAGATTCCGTTCTGGCCGGTGCCGCTGAACATGCAGACCTTCGTCGTGCTGACCCTGGGGCTGATCTACGGACCTGCGCTGGGGCTGGCCACGGTGCTCACGTACATTGCCGAGGGGCTCGCGGGGTTGCCGGTATTCGCCCATGGCGGCGGTCCCGCCTATATTGCCGGGCCCACCGGGGGCTACCTGATCGGTTTTGCCGCGGCCGCCTGGACCGCCGGCCAGCTCGCTCATCGCGGCTGGCTGCGTAATCCGGTGACCGCAGTGGCGGCGGCGTTGATCGCGAATATCGTGGTCTACCTCTTCGGCGTGAGCTGGCTCGCCGTGGTGCTCGGCGATGCGGGCAAGGCCGTGGCCGTTGGGTTGACACCTTTCCTGCTGGGGGCCGCGCTGAAAGTCACCGGCGCAGGCCTGCTGGCCCACGCGTTCGATCGCTGGCGCTAATACCCGCTGCGCGCCACGGTGGGGGCGCCGTGGCGCGGATTGCTCCGCTGCGACGGAATTGGCGCATGACAATACCTCTGAGAAAATTAGTAAGGGCTTGCTGCGTGCGGTAAATGAAGTAAACTGAATACTCCTTCTAGCTTTGAACTGCGCGCAGGTTCGTACAATGAAGAAATTGATTGCTCTAGTAGGTGCATTGGTGGTTGCGACCGGGGCGAATGCCGCCGGCGATGCGGAGGCCGGCAAGGGCAAGGCTGCCGCATGCGCGAGCTGCCATGGCCAGAACGGCATCGCCACGGCCCCGATCTATCCCAATCTGGCGGGCCAGAACGAGCAGTATCTGGTGAGTGCCATCAAGGCGTACAAGAACAAGGAGCGCTCGGGCGGACAGAGTGCCGTGATGTACCCGATGGTGGGCGGTCTCTCCGACCAGGACATCCAGGATTTGGCTGCCTACTTCTCGTCACTGCCTGCCAACGGCGGCTGAGCGGTGGGGAGCAGCCAGTGCGTCTGGCTGCGTCTTGAAGGCCAATGTCTCGTGAAGGCCTGCCGGTATCGGTAGGCCTTCGTCGTATGTGGCAGAGCACCGCTGTTCATTCCTCACCACCGTCGGCTGACAGGACCATAGCGCGACAGTCGTTCAAGCGTGCTAGCCGCTTGAGCACGTGATCGGCCCACTGCTGGGCCGCTTCGACGAGCGCTTCATTGAAGGCCTGTTCGGCGGTTCGCAGGTAGGTCTCATACAGCGCTTCGGTATGGCGCAGGGCATCGTCCACGAGCTCGAGCGGTGTCTGGCCGTCCGACGCATGCGGTGTCGCCGCATCGGTATCGCCTGCGTCGCTGCACAGCGCGGCGAGGCGGCGGGCGACCTCGGGTGCGCCGCTCGCGCGACACATATCGGCGGCGCGGCGTACGCGTCGGTGCGCTGTAGCCTCCTGGGCCTTTGCGTACCGCCTGAGCGAGGGGACATCACTGAAGAAGACCGGCGCCCCCTCCTGCTCGCGTTGGGCATGGTTCGCCCGGCGCCGCTGCAGACGTAATAGCGCTACGTGCCCCAGCTCTTCCTCCGCCATGCCCTCGGCATATTCACGAACTTCCGGGTCGACGGCCTCCGTGGCGATGTGCACGTAGTACGAAAATGCGCGTTCTTCGTTGTGAACCGCCAGGTCAAGGGCGCTGACCGGTGTCATGAGTGATTCCCCTCCAGCCTCGGCGATTTCCTCCTCGGAAATCGACTCGGGGGATTGCCACTGGAAATCCGGCAGGCTCGCGACCTCATGGCCGCTTGCCGACGCCCACTGCGCGACCGTCGCCTCGTGCTCACGCTCTTGTTCCTCGATACGACGAAACAGCGCCGCTAGCTCGGGATGGCCGGCGTCCGCCATGCGCGCAGCCAGTTCGGCGTATCGACGTGCTGCTTCGGCTTCCATGGCAGCGGCGAGCCGGAACAGGTCGTCGGCGTTGGCCACCGCGGGCAGTGTGGTGAAGTCGTATATGGCGTCTCGGGGCATTGGTCGCACTCCGATTCCTGGCACGGCTTTGGATTCCTCGTTACCTGCTCACCATACCCCTGTTGCGCATCGTCGGTGCATATAACCAGTACTTGATCTGCATCAAAAGGCTGAGATGGGGGCCTTTAGTAAGGTGGCGTCGCCGCCTGGGAGAGGCCTTCACGGCCTTGCAGGCGCACCGGTCCGGCCGCGTGAGCGTGCCGCGGACATGTCATGCGCAATGCGAGGATGCACCTGCCTATGTGTACAGCTTCCATCAGGTCGTCCGGTGTCCGCACCCTCGCGCTGGTTGTGGCGATCGTGTTGCTGGCGTTTTCCGGGCAGGTCTGGGGGAAGGATCTGGGCGGGTATCTCGCCGGGCTCGAGCCCGCCGAGCTGATTCCCGGCGCCGACCGTTTCGGCGAGGTCCAGAGCGATCCCGCCGCGGCGCCCGTCTATCAGGGCGGCGAGCGCGTCGGCTATGCCCTGCTCAATACCGACTACGCGCGCGCCATCGGCTATTCCAGCAAGCCCATCGAGATCGTCATCGGTATCGATAGCGCCGGCATCGTGCGTGGTGCCGAGCTCGTCGAGCACCACGAGCCCATCGTGCTGATCGGCATTCCGGAACAGCGTGTCAGGGATTTTCTGGATCAGTTCATCGGGTTCGATGCGACCGCCGGCACCGAGACCGACTCGCCCGTGGACATGGTCTCCGGGGCGACGGTGACCGTGCTGGTAATGGAGGACAGCCTCACCTGGGCGGCCCACCAGGCGGCAAAGCAGTTGGGCCTTGGCGATCTGGAGCCGATGCCCGTCGGGGCGGATACGCCGAAACGGTCCGTGGATATGGACCGTTCGCCGGAGGTCAAGGACTGGTCGACGCTACTGGAAGAGGGGTCGGTCTCGGAAACGCGCCTGTCCGTGGGGGACGTCAATCAGGCGTTCACCGAGCTCGGTCACCCCGAGGCGGGGCGCCGTCGTCAGCGTGAGCCGGCGGAGGCGACCTTCATCGAGCTCTACACCGCGTTGGTGAGCGTGCCGAGCATCGGGCGGTCGCTGCTCGGCGAGAACGAGTGGCGCAACCTGCGCGAGCGCCTGGAACCGGGGCAGCATGCGGTACTGGTCGCCGGGCAGGGTCGGTATTCGTTCAAGGGATCGGGCTACGTCCGTGGCGGGATTTTCGACCGCATCGAGCTCGTCCATGGCGACGGGACCGTGCGCTTCCATGACTATCAGCACAAGCGCATGAGCCGCGTCGCCGCCGAGGGTGCTCCGGATCTCGCGGAAGTAAGCGTTTTCGCGATACCGACATCGGTTGCCTTCGACCCGGCCGAGCCGTGGTCGCTGACGCTGCTGGTGCAGCGTGCCACGGGGCCGTTGTCCAAGGTCTTCGCGCGTTTCGAGCTGCCCTACGAGCTACCGCGGACATACCTCACGCCGTTGCCGGCGCCGGCTCGTGCCACCCCCGGCGATAGCGCCAGCGTGCAGGGATCCGCGGGGCCGGGTTCCAAGCTGTGGAAACGCGCCTGGCAGGGCAAGGCGGTCAGCCTGGGACTGCTTGCGGCGCTGTTGCTCGTGCTCACCGCCGTGTTCTTCTTTCAGACCTGGTTTACGCGGCGTCCGCGCCTGCTCAAGGGCGTGCGCTACGGCATTCTGACGTTCGTCCTCGTCTGGCTCGGCTGGTGGGCAAACGCGCAGCTGTCGGTGGTCAACGTCTTCACCCTCACCAATGCCGTGCTCACGGAATTCAGCTGGTCGTACTTTCTCATGGATCCGCTGGTGTTCGTGCTCTGGGCGGGTGTGGCCGCCTCCCTGCTGTTCTGGGCCCGCGGCGCGTTCTGTGGGTGGCTGTGCCCGTTCGGTGCGTTGCAGGAGCTGACCAATCACATCGCGCGACGGTTCGGCGTCAGGCAGTTCCGCGTACCTTTCGGTCTGCACGAACGCCTGTGGCCGATCAAGTACATCATTTTCCTGTTCCTCTTCGGTCTTTCCCTCTACGACCTGGCGCTCGCCGAGCGCCTCGCCGAGGTGGAACCGTTCAAGACGGCCATCATTCTCAACTTCGCCCGGGAGTGGCCGTACGTGATCTACGCCCTGACGCTGCTCGCCGTGGGGTTGTTCATCGAGCGATTCTTCTGCCGCTACCTCTGCCCGCTCGGGGCAGCACTGGCGATACCCGCTCGGCTGCGCATGTTTGAGTGGCTCAAGCGTTGGCCGGAGTGCGGTACGCAGTGCCACCGCTGTGCCCGGGAGTGCCCCGTGCAGTCGATTCACCCCGAGGGACACATCAACGTCAACGAGTGCATCTCCTGCCTGCACTGCCAGGAGCTGTATTTCTGCAACCAACGCTGCCCGCACAACGTCACCCGGCGACTCAAACGCGAACGCCGCCGGGCACTGGGGCGCCGTAGCAAGAACACGACCCCGGGGGAGACCGCGGCCGTGCCGCAGACGTCATCTCCCGACGGGGCGGTGAAGACAGTGAGCTGGGGCGATCCCAGGTCATCCAGACAGGAAAAATCCAACTAAGGAGATGCACTGATGAGCGACGATAAACGCAAGGCGGGCGTGAGCCGGCGCGAGTTTCTCGGCGGGTCCACCAAACTGGCGACCATGGCGGGGCTGACCGGCGTCGCTGGTGGCCTGGGGGCGGGCTGGGCGTTGCAGCCGGGCACCGCCCACGCCGCCGGCAGCGGCAAGGCCGTCGTCGAGCCCGGCCAGCTCGATGATTACTACGGTTTCTATTCCAGTGGTCAGTCGGGCGAGGTACGCATCTACGGGATCCCTTCCATGCGCGAGCTGGTGCGCATCCCCGTGTTCAACCGCTGCTCCGCCACCGGCTGGGGGAGCACCAACGAGAGCCTGCGGATCCTGCGCGAGGGCCTCACCGATGAGACCCGTGCATACCTGGACAAGCATGGCGAAAGCCGTAACGGCATCTGGCTCAACGGTGATGCGCACCATCCGCACATGTCGTTCACCGACGGCAGCTATGACGGGCGTTATCTGTTCATCCAGGACAAGGCGAACCGCCGCATGGCGCGTATTCGCTGTGACGTGATGAAGTGCGACAAGATCATCGAGGTCCCCAACGCCACCGCGATGCACGGTATGCGCCCGCAGAAAGCGCCGCGTACCGGGTATGTGTTCGTCAATGGCGAGCACAGGGTGCCCGTGCCCAACGACGGCCGCGATCTCGACGACCCGAGCAAGTACCACGCGATCTTCACCGCCGTCGACGGTGACAAGATGGAGGTCGCCTGGCAGGTGATCGTCGACGGCAACCTGGATAACACCGATTGCGACTACCAGGGCAAGTACGCCTTTTCCACGTGCTACAACGCCGAGGCCGGCGTGACCCTGGAGGAGATGACTGCCGAGGAGCAGGACTGGGTGGTGGTCTTCAACCTCGAGCGCATCGAGCAGGCGGTGGCCAACGGCGACGTGGAGACCATTGCCGGCGTGCCGGTGATCGATGGCCGTCATGGCTCGCCGTATACCCTCTACGTGCCCATCTCCAAGGGCCCTCACGGCATCAATACCGCGCCGGACAAGCGCCACGTCGCGGTCAACGGCAAGCTCTCGCCCACTGTTTCGGTGCTGGATGTCACCCGGTTCGAGAAGGCGTTCAAGGGCGACATCGAGCCCCGCGGGGTGGTCGTGGCGGAACCCGAGCTCGGCCTCGGCCCACTGCATACCGCCTTCGATGGCCGCGGCAACGCCTATACGACGTTGTTCATCGACAGCCAGATCGCCAAGTGGAACATCGACAAGGCAATCCGGGCGTACAACGGCGAGGATGTCGAAGTCATAGCTCAGAAGCTCGACGTCCACTACCAGCCCGGGCACAACCACACCTCCATGGGGGAGACCCTGGACGCCGATGGCCAGTGGTTGGTGTCGCTGAACAAGTTCTCCAAGGACCGCTTCCTCAACGTGGGGCCGCTCAAGCCGGAAAATGATCAGCTCATCGATATCTCCGGCGACGAGATGAAGCTCGTCCATGACGGCCCGACGTTCTCGGAGCCGCATGACATCATCATCGTCCGCTCGGATCTCATCAGCCCGCGGGCGAGCTGGGATCGCAACGACCCCATGTTCGCGGAGACGCTGAAGATGGCCGAACGTGACGGGGTCAATCCGATGGGGGCGAACACCGTGGTGCGCGATGGCAACCAGGTGCGCGTCTACATGTTCTCCATCGCACCGAAGTTCAGCATGAGTGAGTTCCGCGTCAAGCAGGGCGATGAGGTCACGGTGGTGATCACCAACATGGATACCGTGGAGGATCTCACCCACGGCTTCACGCTGGAGAACTACGGTGTGGCGATGGAGGTGGCGCCCCAGGCCACGGCGTCGATGACCTTCACTGCCGACCGGCCCGGGGTCTACTGGTATTACTGCCAGTGGTTCTGCCACGCGCTGCATATGGAGATGCGTGGCCGGATGCTGGTCGAGCCGAGGGAGGCGTAAGCCGGTGCCCGAGCGACCGGCACGGGATCGGCCAGGGCGAGCGATGATGCTCGCCCTGGCCGGCGTCTGCGGCTTGCTGGCGGCCGTCGGCGAGCTGCATGCGCGGACGCTGGCGGCGCAGATCGCCGCCAGCGAGCCGGGGGCGGTGGTGGAGCTTTCGCCGGGCACCTACAGCGGGCCGGTGACTATCGATCATCCCCTGACGCTTACCGGTGAGCCCGGTGCGGTCGTCGAGGGCGACGGCGAGCATAGCGTCATCACCGTGAGTGCGCCGGATGTGGTCATCCGAGGGCTGACCATACGAGGTTCCGGTGTGAGCCTGCGGGACATGGACGCGGGGATCGTCCTGGAGCAGGCCGCGCGCGGGGCGCTTGTCGAGGGCAACCGGATCGAGGGCAACCTCTTCGGCGTGCACGTGGAGGGAGCTCCGGACAGTCTCGTTCGCGGCAATACCATTATCGGGCGCCGGGATCTGCGCATGAACGAGCGCGGCAATGGCGTGTACCTGTGGAATGCGCCCGGGACGCGCATCGTCGACAACCGCTTCCGCTTCGGCCGCGACGGCATATTCACCACCACCAGCAAGCGCAATGTGTTCTCGGGTAATCGTTTCGAGGACCTGCGCTTCGGCGTCCACTACATGTACACCAACGACAGCACGGTTCGCGACAACGTCTCCGTCGGCAATCACGCTGGCTACGCGATCATGTATTCGAGCCGGATCAAGGTGCGTGGCAACGTCTCCCGCGGCGATCGCGACCACGGGTTGATGCTCAATTACACCAACCACAGCGAGATCACCGGCAATGCCGTGGTCGATGGCGGCAACAAGTGCGTGTTCATCTACAACGCCAACTTCAACGAATTCCGTGGCAACCGGTTCCAGGGCTGTGGTATTGGCGTCCACTTCACAGCCGGCTCGCAGGATAACCTGCTCGCGGACAACGCCTTTATCGGCAACCGCACCCAGGTGAAGTACGTGGGCACGCGCGATCTGCGCTGGGCTCACGGCGGACGGGGCAATTACTGGAGTGATCACACCGCCTTCGATCTCGATGGCGACGGTATCGCCGACCGGGCGTACCAGCCGAATGGCCTGGTGGATCAGGTCATGTGGCGCGCGCCCCAGGCGAAGCTGCTGCTGGCGAGTCCCGCCGTGCAGCTGTTGCGCTGGGCGCAGTCGGCATTTCCGGCGATCCGCCCGGGCGGCATCGTCGACCCGGCGCCATTGATGCACCCGCCGGCGCTGCCGGAGAACGTGCGCGCGGAGGTGAACGGATGAATGCGCCGGTCGTGGAGATCGCCGGGCTGGAGAAGCACTATGGCCACTTTCACGCCCTTGCCGGTATTGATCTGAGCGTGCCTGCAGGGGAGCTGCTCGCCCTGCTCGGGCACAACGGTGCCGGGAAAACCACGCTGATGAAGATACTGCTCGGCCTTACGGGCCCCAGTGCCGGGAGCGTCCATGTGCTCGGTACGGTCCCGGGTCGCGCCGCCGCGGTTGCGCAGCGCAGCCGTATCGGTTTCCTGCCGGAAAATGTCGTCTTCGCCGGTGCCATGACCGGGCGTGAGGTGTTGCGGTGGTTCGCGCGTCTGAAGCGCCGCGCCGCCGGCGAAGTCGGACCGTTGCTGGAGCGTGTCGGCCTCGACGATGCCGCGGACAAACGCGTTCGTACCTATTCCAAGGGCATGCGCCAGCGGCTGGGGCTCGCCCAGGCACTCCTGGGCGAGCCCCGGCTGCTGCTCCTCGACGAGCCCACTACTGGCCTCGATCCTGTGCTACGGCAGAGTTTCTACGCCATTGTCGGCGAGCTGCAGCGCGCGGGAACGACGGTCATCGTCTCGTCCCATGTGCTCACGGAGCTCGAGATGCGAACCGACCGCATTGCCATCATGAGCGGCGGACGCCTGCTCGCGAGCAATACGCTACCCGAGCTGTGCCGGCAGGCCGGGCTGCCGGTGCGCATCCGCGTGGACATCGACCCGGCGCGTATCGACGACGCGGTCGAGGCAAGCGGTGGGCACCTCCTCGCTGATCACGCCGGCGGCATCGACATCGCGGTGCGCGTCGAAGACAAGCTGGATGCCGTACGCGGCCTGACCCGGCTCGAGGATGGCCTGGTTCGTGATCTCCAGATTCACCCCCCGAGCCTGGAAGCGGTGTACGCTCACTACAGCGCAGGGGAGGGCGCCCGCCAATGAGGGTCATCGCCTCCATCGCCGCCCGGGAGATCCGCGCCGGACTACGCAACCGCTGGGTGGTGGCCGCCACGAGTATTCTCGCCGTGCTCGCGCTGGTGCTCGCGTTCCTCGGCAGCGCGCCCCAGGGGGAAGTGGATGCCGGCGGGCTCGCCGTCAGCGTGGTCTCCCTGTCGTCGCTGTCGATTTACCTGCTGCCGCTCATTGCGCTCATGCTCGCCTACGACGCCATCGTGGGTGAAGTCGAGAATGGCACGTTGCTGCTGCTGCTCGCCTATCCGGTCAGCCGCTGGCAGGTCCTTGCGGGCAAGTGTCTCGGGCACGGGGCGATTCTCGCGTTCGCCACCATCGTGGGCTTCGGCCTCGCAGGCGTCGCCATCGCGGTCACAGCGCCGGTGTCGGCCGCCGGTGTGTGGGCGTTCTTTGCGCTGGTGGGGTCTTCGGTGCTTCTCGGTTGGGTATTCGTGGCCATTGGCTATCTGCTCAGCACGCTCGTACGCGAGCGAAGCACGGCTGCCGGGCTCGCCGTCGTCGTCTGGCTGGCATTCGTCGTGCTCTACGACATGGCGCTACTCGGCCTGCTGACGACCACGGCAGGTCAGGGCTGGATTGCCAGTGCCGTGCCGGTCCTCTTGCTCCTCAATCCCGCCGACGCCTATCGGCTGTTCAACCTCATGGGGCTGCCGGAGGTGCAAACGTTCGCCGGTCTCGGCTCCGCCGGCCAGGGTGTGTCGGTGTGGTTGCCGTTGTCGGCCCTCGTGGCCTGGATCGCCGCGCCGCTCGGTGCGGCCTGGCTAGTGTTCAGCGCTAAGGAGCTCTGATGCGTTTCGTTACCCGAACAGTACTTGTATGCACTGTCGCCATGCTCATCGGTGGCTGCCAGGGCGGTGGTGACGGTAATGAGCGGCCGGAGGCGGTGACACCGACGCGGGAGGCGATCACCTACTACGGGCGCATGATCCTGGTGGACCATCGCGGTCCCAAGGCCCAGATCCACCTGCGCTCCCGGGCATCCGCGCTCTGGTTCTCCCAGGTGCGCGATGCTATCGCCTTTACGCTTTCCCCCGAGGAGCCGAACGATATCGCGGCCATCTATGTCACCGACATGGCCGAGGCGGCGGGCTGGGATTCGCCACAGCATTGGGTGCCCGCCCGGGAGGCCGTGTACGTCATCGACAGCGACCGACGTGGCGGCATGGGGGCGTTGGAAGCCGTGCCGTTCTCGCGGCGTCAGGCCGCGCTGGCGTTCGTCGACGAGCACGGCGGCGAGATCGTCACCTGGGCCGATATGCCGGATGCCTATATCCTGGAGCGGTCCGTTGAAGCCGTGGCCGCGCCGGCCATGGAGCATGGCGGCGCGGGTGGCGTCCATTCGGGGCACTAATGCAGTTTCACCTTCGCTGACCCCGTACGCCGGAGCCAGTCGCTCAGCATCATGGCCAGGGTGCGGGGCAGCCCCAGCAATGCCCTCTGATGGGCACGGTAGAGCATGCGGTATGCCGCTTTGGCAGCCAGCCCGCTCAAGCTCAGGCTCATGCCCGTGGCCGGGCCGATGATGCGGCCGAGGGCGTCGTAACGGGCGAGCGAGACGAGCGATCCCATGTCCTCGTACTGGAACGGTTCCTGCGGACGGCCGCCGATGAGCGTGGGGAGCGCAGTGGCGAGGTATTCCGCCTGTTGCCGGGCGGCCTGGGCCCGTGGCGGCACGACGGCGCCGTCCTTGCCGCCCTCGTTGTGGGCGCAGTCACCGATGGCGAAGATCCGGTCCTGCCCCCGTGCGCGCAGGTGCCCGTCCACCCGGATTCGATCGCGCTCGCAGATGTCCAGGTCCGTGAAGGTTCGGGCGACGGCCGGACCGCGTACGCCGGCAGCCCATACGGTGAGGTCCGAGCGCAGCTCGCGGCCGTCGTCGAGGCGCACCTGGGTGGCGTCCACCTCGGCCACGCCGACGCCGAAAAGCAGCCGGACTCCAAGCCGGTCCAGCACGCGCGCGGCGTTCTCCGCGATATGGTCTGGCAGCGGTGGTAGCAGACGCGGCGCACGCTCGATCAGGCTGATCTCGACGCCCTGGCCGGGGAGGTCCAGGCCGTAGGCCCGCGCCACCTCGGCGGCGTGGCAGATCTCGGCGGCGAGCTCGACGCCCGTGGCGCCACCGCCGACGATGGTGATCCGCGCCGGCGTGCCCGCTCCGTACGCTGTCCGTCCGAGGGTCGCGAGCAGGCTGTTGTGAAGATCCTCGGCGTCTTCGCGGCTCTCCAGCGTCATGGCGTGCTCGGCAACGCCCGGGGTACCGAAATCCTCGAGGGCACTGCCGAGGGCGAGTACGAGGTAATCGTATTCGAGGCGGCGGGCGGGTAGAACTTCTCGACCGCGGTGATCGTTGACCGCGGCGACTTGCAGGTGGCGCTGCGCTGCGTCGAGGCCGGTTACCGCACCGAGTGTGAAGCGGAAGCCATGGCGCCGGGCGAGTGCGTTATACGGCAGCTCGTCCTGAAACGAATCCAGTGTGCCCGCGGCCACCTGGTGGTACAGCGGTTTCCATAGATGCGTCGGATGCCTGTCGACGAGCGTAACCCGCAGATCGCCCTGGTCGGCGAGTCTGGCGGCGAGATCGGCGCCGCCCGCGCCGCCTCCGGCAATGATGACCTCTCGCATCGTGTTTCCCGTCCGTTATTCAGTGACGTCTCCCCGGGCCGCCGGATCCTTCCCGGTTCCCCGGGCCGGAAACCGTTTTAGCGTTTCCTTTGCGGCGAGATCAAACGCCGCACCGGCAGCATTTGACGGGACACGTCACCGTCACTAGTCTTTTGTGCGCTAAGGGAAGGCGGTGCGAACCAGCGACAGGCGGCATACGGATGTGAATCTTCCCGACGAACTCCTCTCGACGCTTTCGAACGGTGACCACGCAACCGGTGCGCGACCCGGCTGTGTCGTGACCACTTGCGCATTTGCCTTACCGGCCGTCTCGTGCGCGCCGGTACAGTCTCGTCGGTTGTCCAGCCTGGCAGTGTCTGCCGTCGTGCGGGTCCACGCCGAACGGCAGCGCCGTGAATCTGTAGCAGAGAATAATAATTGGTAATCCTTGGTTTCTCTTTTCGGGTGCGGGCAGCGAAAACGAGTAACGAGCCGATCTGATCATGGAGAACGTCGTGCAACGGAACACGGATACGGAAAGAAAGGTTCGCCAGGGTGTGGCCACAGCGTGGCCAATCAAGGCTGGTTTCATCGTCGCGGCCCTTGCCGTGCTCTCGGCATGTGGCGGCGGTGGTGGTGACGATGGTGGCGACAACGGCGGTCCCGGCGACGGTGGCGATCCCGGCGGGCCCGGGGCGGAGCAGACCTTGCACACCATCGAGCCCGCCCGTTTCACCAGCGAAGAGACCGTGGCGCTGCTCGCGCCGGGATCCGTCTATTCGGAAACGGTCGGGTTTACCCGCATGGGCATGATGTTCATCGGGCCCATGATGGACCCCACGGCCGGCGACCGGATGGCGGGCACGGAGCCCTGCGGCCTCGAGGGGCGCAGGGTCAAGCTCGGGCAGCAGAACGAGGACGTTGCGTCACCATTCACCGGTGCCCTGTTCGACATGTTGGAGACCGACGCCGAAAACTGTCGCGAAGGTGACGACGAGGTCGCCGAAAATGCGCTGGCGTCGTTCGCTGACGGCTATCGCCGCACGGGTTATCCGATCACCGGGCCGGGAAGCGGCGATATCGCCACGCAGAACGTATTCATCGGCTACGAGGAATCCGGACGCTCCTTGGACGAGCCGTTCATCGCGCGCCTCACCTTCGACAGTGATTCATCGTTCGAATGGGCGCGCCGCTGGCAGGGCCACGTCCGTCTGTCCCGCGACGGCACCGGCGACAGCTTCGGCACAGCCGGTGGTGAGACATATCTGTACCAGGTCAGCCGGTACCTGAACCGGCACGACGACAATGCCAATGTGCGGCTGGTGCAGACTGGCTCTGCGGACGAGGCATTCTGGATGGCATACGATCCGAGGGCCGGTATGGAGCCCGAAGATGGCCGTGTGGAGCGCTATCGTGGCCTCTATGGCATCGAATGGGTCAAGGTGGCCGACGAAGCGCTGCCGTCGACCTGCCCGAGCGGTCGGTTCCAGGTCGAAACACGGCAGGACCTGGTGACCCGTCCCATGCCGGAGGATCAGCGCTACCTGATGCACGATGGCAGCGAAGTCGTCACCGGCGTCGTTCACATGCGCGACCAAAGTGGCAATGAAGCGACCGTGACCTACGACGGCACCGCCGACGCGGTAACCGTCGAGCTCAACGACCGCCCGCCGAGGACCTACACCTACGCCGACATCGAAGCCATCACCAAGGAGCTCTGTGCGCCGGAGGCCTTTGCCGGCCGGCTTGCCCGCATGCCGGAGTGATGCCGGTTGCCGCCGGGTCGGGTCGAAACAGCGGCCCGGCCCGGCGGCAGGGCACGTAGCGATTCGCGGATTCGTTTGGCGAGGACGCTTCGGTTTGCTCCGGCTTCAGGCCGACCTTCCATTGAATACCGATTGATACCGCTCGTCCGGCAACTAGTCATCAAAGGTGGTGTGGGTCAGGAAATCCGGTGAGCGGCTGTTTCTCGCAGCGGCTTTCGGCACGATTTCTGCCACCATGTAGCACTCCACTAATACCACCCAACGGCCGGCCCTTGTTAGAAGCAGAGGTTCTCTCAACGCTCAGGAGTGCCAGGATGGGTAACAAGAAAATCCTGCTGATCACCGGCGACTTTACCGAAGACTACGAGACCATGGTGCCCTTTCAGGCGCTCATGGCCGTCGGCCACCAGGTGCATGCGGTTTGTCCGGACAAGCAAGCGGGCGACACGGTCGCGACCGCGATCCACGATTTCGAGGGGGATCAGACCTACACTGAGAAATCCGGCCACCACTTTACTCTGAATGCGAGTTTTGATCGGGTCGACGTCAACGAGTACGACGCACTGGTAATCCCCGGTGGCCGGGCACCGGAGTACCTGCGCCTGAACGCGGGCGTGCTGACGCTGGTGCGGCACTTCTTCGAAGCGGACAAGCCGGTGGCGGCGATCTGTCACGGGGCTCAGCTGCTCGCGGCAGCGGGCGTGCTCAGGGGACGTGTCTGCTCCGCTTATCCGGCCTGCAAACCGGAGGTGGAGCTCGCAGGCGCCGAGTATGCCGATATCGCCGTCGATACGGCGGTCACTGACGGCAACCTGGTCACAGCACCGGCATGGCCGGCGCATCCGGCCTGGTTGTCACGGTTCATGACGCTGTTGAACGACTGAACCCGACAGCGGGCAGTATCCCGATACTGCCCGTCGATTGCCAGCGAGATTTCAGCATGTGTCAGCTGTTTACCAATGCCGACCCCACCCTGTGGAGTAGTGCAACCCGTTCTCTGCGTATTGACGGCATGGTTACCAGCGTGCGACTGGAGAATTTCTTCTGGACTATTCTGGAGGAAATCGCCAAGCGGGACGGGATGAATCTACCGCAGATGATTACGCAGCTCTACCACGAATCGATAGATTCCGGGCATGACCCCGGGAACTTCACCTCGTTTCTGCGAGTGTGCGCGGTGCGTTATCTGACCCTGCAGTTAAGCGGCGATATTCCCCACCAAACGAACATCCCGATCCGTTCACTGGACGCAGACCGCATTCTGGCCAGGGAGTTCGAGCAACAGCACTGCTGAACCATCGTTTCGGCCGGTAAGGCAACCGGTTGTCGGATGCATGCGCTTTGTAAAGCACCCTGGACGAGCGTCCCCGGGCCGGGCACCCATTGGGTATCGCAGGCGACGTCGCGGACCGATTGACGACGTCTATTGACGCGTAGAAAAAAGCCATCGATCAGGGGGTTGTGGCGCGCGTTGTGCGGTGCCACAATATCTTTGCCCCGGTGGTGAGCGCCCCGGGGTATCGTCGTTTGGGCCGGTTCGGTATATGAGGACCCGGCCATAAGTGTTGCCACCGTTGAGTCTTTCCGTGTCTCTGTTGCCGCGTGGTGTGTACCGTCGAGGTGTGCGCCTGGGGGCGCAGTGACACGGGGGCGGCCCCCGGGGTTCCGGCAGGCGTCCGCCTGGAGTCAGCGCCTCGGTAACCGATCCGGATTTGCGTTGCTTGCGGTTGTGTAGCCCGTGGCTGCAGTACGCGCCCCACGCTTTGCCGGCTCGGCCGACGGCACGCCGCCGAGGTGACAACACTTATGGCCGGGTCGGCAATGGGGGCGTGTCATGGTTGAGCAGTTTTTGCGTGTTGCGGATGATCTGGGTTGGGATGTCGGCGATCAGATTGCCAAGCTCGAGGAGTTTGCCGAGCATTTCGGGGTGAGCGGGCGACTCGAGGAGTTTCTCGAGCGCCGCGGCATTGCCGGATCGGCACGGCGTGATCTCAAGCGGGTGCGCGATACCCTGCTGGATTTCGTCGAGGTGCTGGGTAATCGCGGAGCGATGAATCACTTTCTCCAGCGTGAGCTGCGCCTGGCCGCGGAGGCTGCCGCCCGGGCGCGGGCGGAAGCGGCCGCCCAGGAGGCGGTGCGCGAGGCCGGCGCGGGTGCTACGCAAGCGGTGCGGGGCACCGGTTTTCTCGGCTGGCTGCGGCGGCGTACGCGTATCGGGGCGTGACAGTCATGCGTATCGGCGTGCTGCTTTGTGACGATCTCCACGAGGGGCTCGAAACCCACTGGACGAGCTACAGGGCCATGTTCGAGGCCATGCTCTCCCCGGCGGGGCGTGTCCGGGCGTGGCGGTGTCACGCTGACGAGTGGCCGCCGGACCCGACCGAGTGTGATGCCTGGGTGGTCAGTGGCTCGCGCGCGAGCGTCTACGAGGACAAGTCCTGGATCGTGCGCCTGCTGGCGTTCGTGGCGGACGCTCACGCCGCCGGGCGGTCGCTGCTCGGAATCTGTTTCGGTCATCAGGTGGTGAATGCCGCCCTCGGTGGCGACGTGGCAAGGGCAGAGTCCGGCTGGGGACTCGGTCTGCACCGTGCAGCGGTGGTCGAGGACTTCGGCCGCTGGCGGCGCGGCGAAGAGATCGCGCTACTGTCGGTGCACCAGGATCAGGTCGCGCGACCGGCGCCGGGAATGCGTCGGCTCGCAACGAGCCGGTTCTGCCCGAACTACGTGACGGCAGCGCCCGGCGTGCTGACTGTGCAGGGGCATCCGGAGTTTGATCGGGCGTTCTTCAGCGCGCTTTTGCCGCGGCTGGTGGAGAAAGCCGGTCAGATCCGCGTGGATCGGGCGCGCGAGAGTCTCGCGCGCCCCGACGACCACGATGCATTCCGTGGGTATGCCTGTGCGTTTCTGGCCGGTGAGGCGGCCTGAAGCGCGCGCGTATTGGTGGCATAATGCCGCTCCCATGCCGATTCCGGCCTACGTGTCGCGGCGCGCGCGATCGGTGCCGGGCCGACCGGCATGGCAATACACCGTCGTATGCCCGCCAGTACCGGATCGGCCGCTACCGGCCGTGACCCCTCATCCCGGGTGATCCGGTGAGACAGGCGGGCCAGCCAGCCGGAGCCCATGTCGAATCCGAGTACCCACGCAGCGGCGAGGCAAGTGTATGCCCGTTATCGCGCCATCGTTCCGGACTGGAACGCCTTTCTCGACAGCCTGAGCCGTCCGCTCGCGACCACCGTATGGGCGCACCCCTGGCGGATCGGGCGAGAGCGACTGCGCCCCTTGCTCGCTGAGGCGGGTATCGAGACGACCCCGGTGCCGTGGCATCCCCAAGCCCTGCGCATGCCCGAGGGCGTGGGGGCGGGGGCGCACTGGGGGCTCGCCGCCGGCCTCTACCAGCCCCAGGAAGAGGTGGCGATGGTGCCGGTGACGTTGCTGGACCCGCAGCCGGGTGAACGGGTTCTGGACATGTGCGCGGCACCCGGCAACAAGACTGCCCAGATCGCCGTGGCCATGAACAACACCGGCACGGTGCACGCGAACGAGGTTCAGAAAGGGCGACTCGCGGCGCTGCGCCGGACCGTCAAGCGCCTGGGGCTGGCGAACGTCACGGTTACGCTGGCGCCGGGCCAGGATCTTTCCCTGCGCAATGGTCCGTTCGACCGCGTGCTCGTGGATGCGCCCTGCAGTGGCGAAGGCATCTGGCGCAAGGGGCGGGGCGAGCGGGGGCAACGGGCGCTGCAGATCGCCGACGACGCCATGCGCGAGCGCCTCGCCCGCCGTCAGCGCCAGCTGCTCACTCGTGCCGTGCGTCTTGCGGCGGTGGGCGCGCGCATCGTCTACTCCACCTGCACCATTGCGCCCGAAGAGAATGAAGCCGTGGTGGACGCTGTCCTGCGCGCGTTTCCCGGGAGACTGCGCGTACGCCCGGCGCGGCTGCCCGGGGTCAATGCATCGGCGGGAGTGACCGCGTGGTCGGGGGTGGAGTATGACGAGGCGGTGGCCGGCACTGCCCGCGTATGGCCGCACCAGAACGATACGGGTGGGTTCTATGTGGCCGTTCTCGAAAAGGTGGATGGCGTGGAAACGCATGGTGATCATGCGCCGCCGCCTGCAGGCGACTCGTCGGAGCTCGCCGCGCTTGCCGAGCGTTTCGGCCTGGCCGAGGCGGCCGTTGAGGGGTTGACTGTGGTGGCCGGCAGCGGCCGATATCTGCAACTCGCCAGCGCCGACCATCGTCTGCCTCCGGCGCTGGAGGTACAGTCGACCGGGTTGCCGGTGGTGGGGCTGCAGGCGCGGCCGCCGAAACCCACGACGGCTGCCGCGATGGCCCTCGGGGCAGGAGCGGCCAGGAACTGCCTGGACCTGGATGCTGGCGAGCTTGCCGCATTCATGCGTCGCGAGCCGTTAACCCGCACGCCTGGGGCACTGGGCCGCATTGGCTCGCGCGGCTACGTTCTGGTGCGTCACCGCGGCTTCGGTATCGGCGTCGCCTGCACCCGCGGCGCACTGGATCGCCCAGAGGTGTCCCTCGCGAGCCTTTACCCCAAGGCCTGGGGCGTCTGAGACCCGGAGGCGGGGGCGTGTCAGTCGCGCTGGCGCTCCTGCTCGGTGATGGTCGCGGCACGTTCACGCAGGTAGCGCAGCACGCGGAGCGTTGTGCGCATATCCTCCTCGTCGAGCCCCTCCACCATTTCCTCGCGAAGTTCCGCAGCAACCGCCATGATGCGGTCGAGCATGCGGTGAGCGCGTTCGGTGAGGTAGATACGGTTGCGCCGCCGGTCTTCCTGGCAGGCGCGGCGTTCGATCCAGCCGTCGGCAGCGAGCCGGTCGAGCAGCCGGACGACCGTCGGGGGCTCGATACCGGTGCGAGCGGCGAGCTCACGTTGCGTCAGCCCTTCGCCGCCGCGGGAGATGTTGAGCAGGGTGCGCCATTTCGCCTGGCTGAGTCCCAGCGGGCGCAGGCGCACATCTAGAGCCTGACGCCATTGTTGGGCGGTCTCGTTGAGCATCAGGGCGAGGCCGTCGACCAGGGCGGCGTCAGGGCGGTTGGTTTCAGTCATCTTCTGGGGTCTGCAACGATTCGGTTACGAATCATGATACCAGCGTGCCGCGCCCATCCAAGCGCTGCGTACCGCCGTTCAGCGGGCGAGGCGTTTCTCGCGAAGGCGGCCTTTGGTGCGCTCGAGCTTGCTGAGAAGCTCCGGGCCCCGGCGCAGGGCGACGCCGACGGATAGCACATCGACGATCGCCAGGTGAGCCATGCGTGAGGTCATGGGGGTGTAGACGTCGGTGTCTTCGCGCACGTCGGCGAACAGCGTCAGGTCGGCGTGCTCGGCGAGCGGGGAGCCGGCCGCGGTGATCGCGATGACACGGGCGCCGGCGTCCCGCGCGAGATCGGCACTGTCGAGCAGCTCCGCACTGCGACCGGTGTGGGAGATGGCGACCACGACGGCGTCCGCCGGCAGTATGGAGGCGGACATACCGTGCACGTGGGCGTCGGTGTACGCGACGGTGGGGATACCCAGTCGGAAGAACTTGTGCTGGGCGTCCATGGCCACCATGCCCGAGGCACCATGGCCGTAGAACTCGATGCGGCTCGCCGCCGCGAGGTAGCCGATGGCCTGGTCCAGCTGGTTCGGGTTGAGATGATTGCGCACCTGTACCAGCGTGGCGATCGAGCGATCGATGACTTTCGCGGTGAGATCGGCGGTGGTCTCGTCCGGGCGTACGCCCTCGAACACGAACGGAACGCCGGCGGCGAGGCTGCGCGTGAGCTCCAGCTTGAATTGCTGGAAGCCCTCGTAGCCCATGGTCCGGCAGAAGCGGATCACGGTGGGCTCGCTTACCCCGGCGTGAGCGGCGACCTGCGCGATGGGCGCGGAGGCGACATCGTGGGGATGCTCCACCACCAGCTCCGCGACCCGGCGCTCTGCCTGGCGCAGGCCGTCGAGCATGGCGCGGATACGTGCGACCAGCGTGCTGCCGCCGCGTTCGCCGTCTTCGGGGGTACCGATCATGGGACCTCCTGTACGGCGTGGGCCAGCCCCGCCAGAGCCGGATCCGCGGCGTGTACCTGCCAGACGGGGATGCGGCGGAGATACTCGCAAGCGCGCCCCTTCGCCTCGAAGCGCTCACGGAAGCGCTCGCCGTCGAACAGCGCACCGAGCTTCGGCAGGATGCCGCCACAGAGATAGACGCCACCACGCGCGCCGGTGGCCAGCGCGACGTTACCGGCCATGGTCGCCAGCGCATCGCAGAACAGCACCACTGCCTCATGGGCCAGCGGCTGCCCTTCGGTGGCGGCCCGGGTGATCGCCGAGGCGGGTTGGTCGTTGACGTCCTCCTTGCCTTCGAGCTCGCACAGCGCTGCATACACGGCCGTCAGGCCGATACCCGAGGCCACGCGCTCGATGCTGCAGTGGCCGTAGCGTGTACGGATACGGGCAGCCACCTGGGCCTCCCGGTCACTGTTGGGGGCGAAGGTGGTGTGACCGCCTTCCGTCTCCAGCGCATGCCAGCCCGTCGCGCAGGGGACCAGCACGGAAACCCCGAGGCCGGTCCCCGGGCCGAGCACGCCGATGGGCCGATCGGCTTCCGGCATGCCGGTGCCGATGCGCGTGCATTCCTCGGGCTTGAGGTGGGGCACGGCGAGTGCCTGGGCGGCGAAGTCGTTGATGAACGTCAGCCGCTCCAGCCCCAGGCGGTCACGGTTGTCGCTGACCGAGAACGCCCAGGGGGAGTTGGTCATCGCCAGCCAGTCCCCGAGAACGGGGGTGGCGATGGCGCACAGTGCATGGGTGGGATGCGCCGGCGGCGCGACCGCTTCCAGGTAAGCACGGGCTGCAGAGGCGAAGTCGCGAAAATCCGCGGTGGGCAGCCGGCGGATTTCCCGGGGCTCCGGCCGTTCCGGGAATACCAGGGCGAAGCGGGCATTGGTGCCGCCCACGTCCGCAATCAGCCGGGGCGTTGCATCAGGGTGACCAGAAGACATCGACCGGTGTCCGCTGCTGGTGAAGGAATAAACGGATGGGTAACGCTCGCGCCGGGCCCTGCTCGCAGGCCCGCTCGAGAACGCCCCACTTGTCGAGGCCGGTAATGTGCAGAATGATCCGGCGACTGTCGAGCAGGCGTGACGGTGTCAGGCTGATACGCGCGTGGGGGGCGCTCGGAGCAGTGCCCACGCAGCAGGGCGCCGGGTCGTCCACGTCCGGGAAGTCAGTGTCCGGGAAGAGCGAGGCGGTATGGCCGTCTCCGCCCATGCCGAGAATCACCACGTCCAGCGGCGAGGGCACGGCGGTCAGGGCGTCGCGGCAGCCGGCGAGACCGCTGTCCGGGTCGGGGCTGCCGTCGTACAGCGGTACGAACGTGGCTTCGGCCGCCGGTCCTCGCAGCAGGTGCTCGCGCACCAGCGCGGCATTGCTCGACCCATCGCTCTCCGGCACCCAGCGCTCGTCGGCGAGCGTGACGGTCACCCGTGACCAGTCGAGCGGGCAGGCCGCCAGGGCCTCGAAGAAGGGTACCGGCGTTCGGCCGCCGGAGACGACCAGGCTCGCCGCGCCCCGGTCAGTGACGGCCCGGTTGAGGTCTGCCGCCACCGTCTCGGCGAGCTGTGCGGCCAACGCGGCGCCGTCGTCGAAGCGTTGTGCGTTTGCCATGCGATCCTTTGCGCTCATCAGCTCTCCTCGTGCCAGGCGGCACCGTCGCGGCTGAGCAGGGCGCTGGAGGCAGCGGGGCCCCAGGTGCCGGCGGTGTAGGACTTGGGCGCGTCGCCGATGTTCTCCCAGGCTTCGAGAATGGGCTCGACCCACTCCCAGGCCGCGTAGAGCTCGTCGCGCCGCATGAACAGCGTCAGCCGCCCGCGCAGGACATCGGTGAGCAGTCGCTCGTAGGCGTCTGCCTGGCGCTGCTTGAACGTCTCGGCGAAGTCCAGGTCCAGGGACACCGGGCGCAGGCGCATCTCATCGCCGGGCGCCTTGGCCATGATGTAGAGCTTCATGCCCTCGTCCGGCTGCAGGCGGATTACCAGGCGGTTGGGCTGGCTCGCCCCGTACACCCCGTCGAAGATGGAGTGGGGCACCTGGCGGAAGTTGATGACGATCTCGGCGAGGCGCTCCTGCAGGCGCTTGCCGGTGCGCAGGTAGAACGGCACGCCCGACCAGCGCCAGGTGCCGAGCTCCGCCTTGAGTGCCGCGAACGTCTCGGTCCGGCTTTCGGGGACGACGTCGTCCTCTTCCAGGTAGCCCGGCACCGGCTGACCGTCGACGGCGCCCGCCCGGTACTGACCGCGCACGGTGTTGTGTATGGCGTCGCGACCGCGCAGGGGCAACAGCGCGCGCAGGACCTTGAGCTTCTCGTCGCGTACGGCATTCTGATCGATGCTCGTGGGCGGCTCCATGGCGGTAATGGCGAGCAGTTGCAGAAGGTGATTCTGCACCATGTCGCGCAGTGCGCCGGTGTTGTCGTAGAAGCCCGCGCGGCCCTCGACGCCCACCTGCTCGGCGACGGTGATCTGCACGTCGCGCACCCATTCGCGCCGCCACAGGGGCTCGAACAGCGCGTTGCCGAAACGCAGGGCGATCAGGTTCTGGACGGTTTCCTTACCGAGATAGTGATCGATCCGGTAGATCTGATCCTCGGCGAAAATCTCGCCGATCTGCTCGCTGATCGTCTGGGCGGAGGCGAGGTCGTGACCCAGCGGCTTCTCCAGTACCACGCGGCTGGCCCGGTTGGTCAGGCCCGCGTGTTGCAGGTAGCGGCAGATATCCACGAACAGCTTGGGGCTGGTAGCGAGGTAGAATACGCGGCTGCGGTGACCGGGCTCGCCGAGGCAGTCGCTCAGGTTGGTGTAACTGTCCGCGTCGGTGGCGTCGACCCGGGCGAAGTCCAGTCGTTCGGCGAAGCTGGCCCACACCTCGGAATCGAACTCGTCGGCCGGCAGGTAGCGCCGGCAGCTTTTCTCCACCTCCGCGATGTAGCGCTCGCGATCCATGGCGCTGCGCGCGGTGCCCACGATGCGCCCGTCGTCCGGCAGCTGGCCGGCGCGGTGGCGGCGGTAGAGGGCGGGCAGAAGCTTGCGCATGGCCAGGTCGCCGCTGCCGCCGAAGATCACGATCTCGAACGGGCTGATCTCTTCCACGGTCCTCTCCCAATCGACTGCATGCGCTGGCGCTGGGCCAGAGGTTCGACACGCAGTCTAATGTAGCTTGGTTACTTTGTCATCGTCGTTGCGACTACACTAATCGCTTGTAGTGATCGTGTCTTGCCTCTCGCGTTGTAGTCAAACTACACTAAGCCCACTCGACCGAATATAGTCACAGGAGCACGGCATGGCAGCTATCAGGCCCGAGCTCGAGGCGGTCACCGAGCAGATCATCCGCCGCAGCGAGCGCACGCGGCGCGATTACCTCGATCGCCTGGAGCATGCCCGCCACGACGGGCCGGTGCGGCGCGAGCTCTCCTGCACCAACCTGGCGCACGCCTTCGCCGCCGCGCCCGCGGGTGACAAGGATGCGCTCAAGGGATTGCAGCGGCCCGACGTCGCCATCGTCTCCGCCTATAACGATATGCTCTCGGCACACCAGCCGTTGGAGCGTTTCCCGGCCTTGATCAAGCAGGCGGTGCGCGATGCCGGGGCCACCGCCCAGTTCGCCGGCGGCGTGCCCGCGATGTGTGACGGCATTACCCAGGGGCAGCCGGGCATGGAGCTGTCGCTGTTCAGCCGCGACGTCATCGCCATGGCCACGGCGGTGGCGCTCTCACACAATACCTTCGACGCCGGGCTTTGCCTCGGCGTGTGCGACAAGATCGTCCCCGGTCTGCTCATCGGCGCGCTGCATTTCGGCCACCTGCCGTTCGTCTTCGTTCCCGCCGGCCCCATGCCCTCGGGGATCCCCAACGAGGAAAAGGCGCGTGTGCGCCAGCAGTACGCCGCCGGCGAAGTGGGGCGCGACGCGCTGCTGGAATCGGAAGCGCGCTCGTATCATTCGCCGGGCACGTGCACGTTCTACGGTACCGCCAACTCCAACCAGATGCTCATGGAGGTCATGGGGCTGCACATGCCGGGGGCGGCGTTCGTCAACCCGAACACGCCATTGCGCGATGCGTTGACCGTCTCCGCCGCCCAGCGCGTGGTCGATCTGGTCGACGGCGGCGATGCCTATACCCCGGTGGGGCGCGTGGTCGACGAGCGTGCCATCGTCAACGCGGTGGTCGGGCTTCTCGCCACCGGCGGCTCCACCAATCACACCATGCATCTGGTGGCGATTGCCGCTGCCGCGGGCATTCGCCTCACCTGGGATGATTTCGATGCGCTCTCCCGCGTGGTGCCGCTGCTCGCCCGGGTCTACCCGAGCGGCTCGGCGGACGTGAACCAGTTCCACGATGCCGGTGGCATGGGCTTCGTGGTACGGGAGCTGCTCGATGCCGGCCTTCTCCATGAAGACGTGCTTACCGTGGCTGGCTCGGGGGGGCTGCGCCGTTACGCCGAGGCACCGGTGCTGGCCGACGGTCGGGCGTTTTGGGCGCCGGCAGTGGCGGAATCGGCCGACGATTCCGTGCTGCGGCCGGCGAGTGAGCCTTTCAGCGCCGACGGTGGTCTGCGGGTGCTCGACGGCAATCTCGGCCGTGCGGTGATCAAGGTTTCCGCCGTGGCCGAGGAGCACCGGGTGGTCGAGGCGCCTGCGCGGGTGTTCGACGACCAGGCTCAGGTGCTCGAGGCATTCCGGGCCGGCCAGCTCGACGGGGATCTGGTGGCGGTGGTGCGTTTCCAGGGACCGCGGGCCAATGGCATGCCGGAGCTGCACAAACTGACCCCCGAGCTCGGTGTCTTGCAGAAACGCGGATACAAGGTAGCCCTGGTCACCGATGGCCGCATGTCGGGTGCCTCCGGCAAGGTGCCGGCCGCGATTCACGTGACCCCCGAGTGCGTCTCGGGTGGGGCGCTCGCGAAGGTGCGCGACGGTGACGTCGTGCGCGTCGATGCCGGCAATGGGCGGCTCGACGCCCTGGTGGACGAAGGCGAGTGGGCGGCGCGTGAGCCGGCTACCGCGCCCGTGGCAGCGCAGCACGGCATGGGACGTGAGCTTTTCGCCGCCCTGCGGGGCGTGGCGAGCGGTGCCGAAGACGGTGCCCGAACCTTCGCGATGGGCGAGGAGGAAGCCGATGGTTGAGAACAATCGCCACGCCGAGGCGCTGTTTCGGCTGATCGACGGTGTACCCGTCATTCCCGTGCTCCAGGTCGAGCGCGTGGACGATGCGGTGCCGCTGGCACAGGCGCTCGTCGCAGGCGGGCTGCCGGTGCTGGAGGTGACGCTGCGTAGCGATTCGGCGCTGGCGGTCATCGAGCGTATGGCGCGGGATGTGCCGAACGCGGTCGTCGGGGCAGGGACGGTCAACGACCCGTCGGATTACGCCGCGGCCCGTGACGCCGGGGCGCAGTTCGCCGTGAGCCCCGGTGCGACGGATGCCCTCATCGACGTGGCTTCCGCGGAAGCGCTGCCCTGGCTGCCGGGGGCCGCCACCGCTTCCGAGGTCATGCGCCTGCGCGGCGCCGGGTACCGCTTTCTCAAGTTCTTCCCGGCGGTCGCTGCCGGTGGCCGCCCGGCGCTCAAGGCACTGGGCGGGCCCTTCGCCGACGTGCGCTTTTGCCCCACGGGCGGTGTCAAGGCCAACGACTTCCATGCCTGGCTCGCGCTCGGGAACGTGGTGTGCGTGGGCGGCAGCTGGCTGGCTCCGCCATCGCTCGTGGACGCTGGCGATTGGGAGGCCATTCGCGCAATCGCGCGGCAGGCGGTCGACGAAAACGGCTCCGAGGTAGGCGAGGAGGACCCCGGCGCCGCGCTCGAGGATTTGCGTTAGCGCGCGTTACCGATCTCCACGGGGGAGGTGCACGGGGGAACCTCCGGGGTTGCGCTCCCACACCGCCCCCATGCTCTCCCCTGCTTCCGTGCGCGGGCTGCCGCCTCCCGGGGTCCGCCGCGCGGTCTTCTACACCCGCGTCCGCCCCGTGCGTAGTGCACGGGGCGGACTTTTTTCGCCCGCCGGTGATAACCTTGTCCGCCGATGGACCCTTTATCCCAATCAATGGAAGCGGAGTGACCATGCGCAGCCTATCCACGCCCGTTGCCCGATCCGTTGCCGGCGCCTTGCTGGCGTTCGCCGTCACCGGTTGTAGCACCACGGCGCCGCCGCCCGGTGGTACGCGCGAGGCGGCTCCGGCTGTCGGCGAAGTAACCGGTCAGGAAACGCTCTGGCAGGACGCCGATGGCGGCTGGGTGCGCCTGGTGGCTGCAGAGTCCGGCGCCGGTGGTTATGACCACCCTGTGAAAGTGGATCCCCAGTGGCTGCGCCAGACCCTCTACGACATCAAGCTTCGCGGTACCGACAAGGCCGACGAGAACGAGTCCGCTCCGCCCATTCGGCTGTTCCAGGTGAAGGAGCTCGATGTGCTGGTGCCCGCCATCGCCCAGGGTCTGGCCCAGGCGGGTCCGGATCAGGCGGTCGCTTTCGCCACGGCGGCACGCCGCGGCGGCTTCACGTTCTTCGATCCCGTGCGGTTGACCACGGCACGCGTGTTCGTCAGCAACGGCGAGCTCAATGTGCTTTTCGGCCCTGTGGGCGAGCCTCTGGCCGAGGACTCCGTGCGCGGGCAGATTCGCGGCGCGCCGGTCGGTACCCGGGCGGCGGTGCTCAACGACGATGATCGGGTGTGGAGCCGCAGCTGGGGCTCGACCATGCCCCGGGAGGACTGGGTCGCACGGCCGGTGAAGACCACCCAGGGAGCGCTGCCCGCGCTGCCGGCATCCGGTGAGCCGATGTCCGCTTCCCGTGAGGAGGAGCGTGCGTCGAGCGAACCGCGGGGGGCGGCGGCACCGTCGCGGGATACCAGTCGCGGGGGCGATGGCGGCGGTGTCCGTGAGCGACTCGAGCTGCTCAAGGAGTTGCACGAGGACGGCCTCATCACCGAGGACGAGTACCGTGCCGAGCGCCAGGAGATCCTCGACGAGCTCTAGCCCCGACAGCCTGGCTCACTCCGGGGGCGCCGCATCGCGTCGCCTCCGTTTCCCCCGCCGGGGCGCGCTTCGACCCCGAAGGCGCCCTCGGTTCCGCCTCCCTTGCTCCGCCGTTTCGGATATCGGACTACCGCTCATCGGTTCAAACAGTACCCACGCGGTCCGCTTTACGTTAGAATTCGTACTGCGATGATCCGAATTAACCGTGAAACCGACTATGGCATCGGCATTCTCACCCTGCTCGCCAACGACGAGCACGCGCGGGTGAATGCCGCGACGATGGCCGAGCGCCGCGGCCTGCCGCAGCCCATGGTGAGCAAGATCCTCAAGCACCTGGCGCGGGCGGGCATCCTGGTGTCCTATCGCGGTGCCAAGGGCGGCTATGGCCTCGCGCGTTCGCCGCGGGAGATCACCGTCGCCGAGATCATCGCTGCCCTGGAAGGGCCGATCTCGCTGACCGAGTGCGTGGAAGAAGGCGTGGAAGCCTGTCAGTACAGCAGCCATTGCACGGTCAGCGGCAACTGGAACCGAATCAACCGGGTGGTGCAGGAGGCTCTCGCCCGCATCACCCTTGCCGATATGTGCACCCCCGAGCCGGTCGGGCCGGGGGATGACAACGACGGCCGTCAGGAATTTCCCATGGAGTTTGCCGGAGTCCGCTATGTCAGCGACCTCTAAGACCCTGGAAGAAGTCACCTCCCGCGGCTACGAGGCGGGCTTCATCACAGATATCGAGCAGGAGTCCGCGCCGCCGGGCCTGAACGAGGAGATCATTCGCTTCATCTCCGCGAAGAAGGAGGAGCCGGAGTGGATGCTCGAATGGCGCCTGGAGGCGTACCGCAACTGGCTCGAGATGCCGGAGCCGAATTGGGCGAAGGTGAGCTTCGGGCCCATCGACTTCCAGGCGATCTCGTACTACGCCGCACCCAAGGAGCAGCCCAAGAGCCTCGACGAGGTGGATCCGAAGCTGCTCGAGACCTACGAGAAGCTCGGCATCCCGATGCACGAGCGTGAGATGCTTGCCGGCGTGGCAGTGGACGCGGTGTTCGACTCCGTTTCGGTAGCCACTACATACAAGGACAAGCTCGCCGAGCAGGGCATCATCTTCTGCTCCATGTCCGAGGCGGTGCGCGAGCATCCGGAGCTGGTGCAGAAATACCTGGGTACGGTGGTGCCCAAGGGCGATAACTTCTTTGCGGCGCTGAACTCGGCGGTGTTCTCCGACGGCTCGTTCGTGTTCATTCCCAAGGGCGTGAAATGCCCCATGGAGCTGTCCACGTACTTCCGCATGAACGCGGGGCACACCGGGCAGTTCGAGCGTACGCTCATCGTCGCCGAGGAGGGGGCGTCGGTCTCCTATCTGGAAGGCTGCACGGCGCCCATGCGTGATGAAAACCAGCTGCACGCGGCGGTGGTGGAGCTGGTTGCCCTGGACGATGCCCAGATCAAGTACTCCACGGTGCAGAACTGGTACCCGGGCGATGAGAACGGCAAGGGGGGCATCTACAACTTCGTCACCAAGCGCGGTCTCTGCGCGGGCCGTAACTCGAAGATCTCCTGGACGCAGGTGGAGACCGGCTCGGCGGTGACCTGGAAGTACCCGAGCTGCGTGTTGAAGGGCGACAACTCGGTGGGCGAGTTCTACTCGGTGGCCGTGACCCGCAACCGCCAGCAGGCGGACACGGGCACGAAGATGATCCACATGGGCCGGAACACCCGCAGCACCATCGTCTCCAAGGGTATTTCCGCCGGCCACGGCCAGCAGAGTTATCGCGGACTGGTCCGTATAACGCCCAAGGCGGACGGCGCGCGCAACTATTCGCAGTGCGACTCAATGCTCATGAGCGACACCTGCGGCGCGCACACCTTCCCGTACCTGGACGTGCAGAACCCGACCGCGCAGATCGAGCACGAGGCGACCACCTCCAAGATCGGCGAGGACCAGATCTTCTACTGCAATCAGCGCGGTATCGATACCGAGGACGCGGTCTCGCTGATCGTCAACGGCTTCTGCAAGGAGGTCTTCCGCACTCTGCCCATGGAGTTCGCGGTGGAGGCCCAGAAGCTGCTGGAGGTCACGCTGGAGGACAGCGTCGGTTGAGCGCTGGTCGACAACGGCATCGCATGCGGCAGCGCTCCGCGTCGAGGGCGCACCGCGCACCGGATACCCGCAAGTTTTCCGCTGGAGGCCATTCATGGCACTGCTAGAGATCAAGAACCTGCATGCCTCGATAGACGGCAACGAGATCCTCAAGGGCATCGACCTCACGATGGAGCCTGGCAAGGTGCACGCCATCATGGGGCCGAACGGCTCGGGCAAGAGCACGCTCTCGAAGGTGCTCGCCGGTGACGAACGCTATGAGGTTACCCAGGGGCAGGTACTCTACAACGGACGCGATCTGCTGGAGATGCCCCCCGAGGAGCGGGCGCGCGAGGGCGTGTTCCTGGGCTTTCAGTACCCGGTGGAGATTCCGGGTGTGTCCAATACCTACTTCCTCAAGGCGGCGCTCAACGCCATCCGCAAGCACCACGGTCAGGAAGAGCTCGACGCCATGGAGTTCCTGCAGCTCATCCGCGAGCGCGCCAAGGCCGTCAAACTCGACGATTCCCTGCTGCAGCGCCCGGTCAACGAAGGGTTCTCCGGCGGCGAGAAGAAGCGCAACGAGATCTTCCAGCTCGCCGTGCTGGAGCCGGCGCTGGCGATCCTCGACGAGACCGACTCCGGGCTCGACATCGACGCCCTGCGTACCGTCGCTGAGGGCGTCAACGCCATGCGTGACGACGAGCGCGGCTTTCTGGTGATCACGCACTATCAGCGCCTGCTCAACCATATCGTGCCTGACCACGTGCACGTGCTGGTGGGCGGCCGCATCGTCAAATCCGGCGATAAGGCGCTCGCCGAGGAGCTCGAGCGTACCGGTTACGCGCTGTTCGGCGAGCAGGCGGCGTGAGCGGGGGGCTCATGGAAGCGATAGCACAGACACGCAGCGTGTACCTCGAGGCATTCGAGGCGAGTGCACAGGCCGCGCCCGCGTGGACGGCGACGCTGCATCGCCGCGGTATCGAGGCGTTCGAGGCCCGTGGGCTGCCCGGGCCGAAGGAGGAAGCCTGGCGCAAGACGCCGCTGGCGCCGGTTACCGAGCAGAGCTTCGCAGTCGCCGAAGGCGGCGGTGCGGTCTCGCCGGCGCTCGCCCGAAAGGTGGCGACCCTCGGTGACGGGCCCAGGCTGGTGTTCGTCGACGGCGTCATCGATACCGATCTTTCCGACCTTGGCGAGCCGGGGCGGGGCCTGACGGTGGTGCCCATCGGGGAATATGCCGACAAGGCGCCGGCGGTCCTGGCCGAAGGCCTGGGTGAGCGTGCCGACGTTGCCGGTCACCCGTTCGTCGCCCTCAATACGGCTTTCTTCCGTGACGGCGCGTTCATTCACGCCGCGCACGGCGCACTGCCGGAGCAGCCGGTCCTGGTGGTGCACATCGACTCAGGCGAGGCGGAAGGCCGTGCGGTCTACCCGCGGGTGCTCGTGCGCGCGGAACGGGGCGCCGAGCTCCAGGTGGTGGAGCACTTCCTCGGTGAGGACGGCGTTCACGGCCTGACTGCGCCGGTGACCGAGATTCTCGCCGACGACGGTGCCATCGTCGATTATCATCGCGTTCAGGAGGCCGGCGACGCCAACCTGCACCTGGGGGCCGTGCACATCGCCGCGGCGCGCGATGCGCACGTGACCGCTCACGCGTTCTCCGTAGGGGCGCGGCTCGCCCGGGTGGATGTCTACGCCGACATCGACGGCACCGGCGCGGAGGTCACGCTGAACGGGCTGTACCTGACCCGGGAGCGCCAGTTCTGCGACTTCCATACCTGGGTGACGCATCACAGCGAGCACGGCAGCAGCCGGCAACTGTTCAAGGGGGTTCTGCAGGGCCGCTCCGAGACGGTTTTCGACGGTCTGGTCAAGGTCGCCGAGGGGGCCCAGAAGACCGATGCCCAGCAGCAGAACCGCAATCTGGTGCTGGACAAGCTGGCGTTGGCCCACTCCAACCCCCGGCTGGAGATCTATGCCGACGACGTCAAGTGCGCCCACGGCTCCACCGTCGGCGAGCTCGACGACGAGGCGCTGTTCTACCTGCGTTCCCGTGGCGTCGGCCCGCAGGATGCCCAGGGCATGCTGACGCTTGCCTATGCCAGTGAGATGCTGCAGCCGATTCGGCTGGCGGCGGTGCACGATCACATCCGCGGCATCCTGCTAGAGCGGTTGCCCGGCGATGAGATCGTCAGGAGTGTGGTATGAGCACAGTTACTCCCATCACCGAGGGTACGGTGGACATCGCCCGGTATCGGCAGGATTTCCCGGTGCTCGCCCGGCCGATGAACGACCGTCCGCTGGCGTTTCTCGACAGCGCTGCCAGTGCCCAGAAACCGGAGTGCGTTATCGACGCCGAGGCGCGTTGCTACCGGGAGTACTACGCCAACATCCATCGCGGCGTCTACCAGCTCTCGCAGCGTTCCACCGAGGCCTATGAGGGCGCCCGTGCCAAGGTCGCGGAGCTCGTGAACGCGCCGGACAAGCGCGAAGTCGTGTTCCTGCGCGGGACCACCGAGGCGGTGAATCTGGTTGCCTCGAGCTACGTACGCCCGCGTCTGGAGCCCGGCGACGAGATCCTCATCACCGGCATGGAGCACCACTCCAACATCGTGCCCTGGCAGCTGCTGTGCGAGGAGACCGGGGCGAAGCTGGTGGTCTCGCCGATCAACGACCGGGGCGAGGTGGATATCGACGACTTCCGCGGCCGGCTCGGGCCGCGGACGAAGTTCGCGGCCATGGTGCACGTCTCCAACGCACTCGGTACGATCAACCCAGTACACGAGATGGTCGCTGCGGCGCGCGAAGCGGGTGTACCCACGCTGGTCGACGGCGCTCAGGGCGTGCCCCATCTCGCGGTGGATGTGCAGGCGATCGGCTGTGATTTCTACTGCTTCTCCGGTCACAAGCTCTACGGCCCCTCGGGCATCGGGGCGCTGTGGGGGCGATTCGATCTGCTGCGCGCCATGCGTCCGTACCAGGGCGGTGGCGAGATGATTCGCTACGTCTCCTTCGAGGGCTCCGCCTTCGCCGCGCCGCCGCAGCGTTTCGAGGCGGGCACGCCGAACATCGCCGGTGCCATCGCCTTGGGGGTCGCCGTGGACTACGTGCGCGAGGTGGGGCAGAGCACCATAGCCGCTCACGAGCATACGTTGCTGGAATACGCCACCGCACGCCTCGAAGAGATCGACGGGCTGCGCATCATCGGTACCGCGCGCGAGAAGGCGGGCGTGATCTCTTTCGTGCTCAAGGGCGCGCATCCCCACGACATCGGGACCATTCTCGATCAGGAAGGTGTCGCGGTGCGGGCGGGGCATCACTGCGCCCAACCCGTTATGGAACGCTTCGGCGTGCCGGCCACGGTGCGCGCGTCGTTCGGGCTGTACAATAACCGCGATGACGTGGATGCGCTCGTCAATGCGTTGTATCGGGTGAAGGAGTTCTTCGGCTGAATGTCTGAGCTGCGCGATCTCTACCAGGAAGTGATCCTGGACCACAATAAGCATCCCCGGAACTTCCACGGGGTGGATCCTCATTCCCACGAGGCCGATGGCTACAATCCGCTGTGCGGTGACCGCGTGCGCGTGGAGCTACGGGTCAACGATGACGGTCTGATCGAGGATATCGGCTTCCAGGGGGACGGCTGCGCCATTTCCACCGCTTCGGCGTCGATCATGACCGAGGTCCTCAAGGGCAAGAATCTCGACGAGGCACGCGAGGTTTTCGATCATTTTCACGCCCTGGTTACCGAGGACGATGTCGAGCCGGATCCGATGAAGGGCAAAGTGGCGGTGCTGGCAGGCGTGCGCGAGTTCCCCATGCGGGTGAAGTGCGCGACGCTCGCCTGGCATACGTTCCACGCCGCGCTCGAGGAACAGGGCGAGTTCACCGCGGAGTAGGGCGGCCATGAGCGAACCCGACGTGCAGGGTGACGGACCGGTGGATCTGCGCGGACGCATTGTCGATGCGTTGAAGTGTGTCTATGACCCGGAGATCCCCGTGGACATCTACGAGCTTGGTCTCATCTACGAGATCAACGCCGACGATGACGGCTTCGTGGATGTGGTCATGACGCTGACAGCGCCGTCCTGTCCAGTGGCCGGACAGATGCCGGGCATGGTCAAGGCGGCGGTGGAGCAGGTGGAGGGCGTGGTCGCCGCCGAGGTCGAGCTCACCTGGGAGCCGGCCTGGACCCAGGACCGCATGTCCGAAGCGGCCCGTCTGCAGCTCGGCTTCTTCTGATTCCCGAATACCCGAACGTGCCGTCTTCGTGAACGCCTGCATGCCGCGGTCGTCCCGGGCCGTACTGGTGTTCCGGCACAGGACGGCGGTTTGTGGCATCCCGTTGGCTTGTCCGCGCGGACAATCTCCCGAGCGTGCGCGACTAGAGCCGGTAGATGATCCGGACTGCGCCCCAGTGCCGGCCATTGACGTAGACGGGCGCCGAGGCGTCGCGGAAGAGCTTGAATGTGCCACCGCCGACGTCGCGGCGGTAAACCTGTAGCAGGAACGGCTTCCGGTTGGTGGCGGCCGCCTTGCCGACACGGTCGTCGAAGATGCGGCGATTGCGGCAGTTGGCTGCGTTCCATGCCGGGTCGTCCGGGCGCTGCGGTTGCGAGACGTGCAGTGCGTGGGTGGCGATGTAGCCCTTGTCATCGGTTGCGCAGCACGCGCTGATGCGCTCGTCGCCGGTGTGCACCGGTTCCTGGATCGGCGGCAGCACGCGGTCGGTGAATTCGGTGTACCGGCTGAGGTATTGAGGTGGATCGCTGCCGGCGATCGGCTCGTAGGCGCGGTCGAATAACGCCTCCTCGCTGATCTCGCCGCGGGCGAGTGCCTGGGAGAATGTCTCGCCGACAGCGGCAGCGGTTGCCTGAGCCTTTTCGATGAATGGCTTGTCCGGCGTTTCGGCCTCGCTCTCGACGGTGATGTTGACGAGCTCCTCGGTCACGCCGAGCAGCCGCTGAACGCGCTCGTTCGCCTGCCTGAGGTTGTCCGCGGAGGTGGTCACCTCCTCTGACATGCTCGCCAGCCCTGTCGCCGTCTCCGAACAGTAGCGGTCGATCTCGGAGACGGCCGAGGCGATTTCCTCGGAGCGGCCATTGACGCTGGCCATCTCCGTGCTGACGGTCTCCATGACCTGCTGGATCGTGCGGGTGCCCTCGTTGACCCGTTCGGCCTGATCGCGGCTGCTCTCGCCCCGGGCCACCAGGTGGCGGACGCGTTCGCCGAGGTCGGCTAGCGTGTGGTCGATTTCCTGGGTGGCATCGCCGGTCTGGTGTGCGAGCTCCTTGACCTGTTCGGCCACGACCGCGAATCCGCGGCCGGCTTCGCCGGCACGACTCGCCTCGATGGTGGCGTTGAGCGCCAGCAGGTTGGTCTGCTTCGCGATCGCCGCGATGCCCTGGGCGACCTGGCTGATGCGTTGCAGGGCGCCCTCGAGCTCCGCGAGCTGTGCGCCGGTGTCCGTGGCAGTGCTTGCCAGTGTCTCGATGTCCGCAATGGAACGGTCGATGGTCTCGCGCGAGTCTTCGACCTTTGCGTTCGCGCTCGCTGCGGCCTCGCGAGAGTCCTTGGCCGCCTGGTCAACGGCCTGGTTGGTTTCCGTCAGTCGCCCGACGATTTGCTCGAGATTGCGGAATGCCTCGGCCTCCCGGTCCACGTGCTGACTGACGCTCTCCACCGCCCCGGCCACATCCACCAGCTCCAGTCCGAGTGTGCCGGTACGGTCCGCTATGCGGGCGATGAGCTCGTTCTGACCACGATGATGTGCACGTTCCGGCTCATGCTCCCGCGCCTGCTCGGCTCGACGAAACCACGCCATGTCGGCTCTCTCCTCCCGGCTACACGATTTGTTGATATCCCACTGAATTATCGGCAGACAGGGCCGCACCTTTACTAACCTTTGCGAAAGTATTGCCATGTCCCGGAGCCGCACGACGGCTCCCTTCGGGCGCTCGTCAGCGCGCCTGGGCCAGCATTGATCATCGCTCATGTTGGCCTCGCTACACAGTACTCCACGTGCCCCTGACCGTTGCGGCCACTGACTCGGGATGTCGCAAGCCCATTGTGGCGGCATATCGACGAGGCGTGTCGGAGCGAACAGACGCGCTGACGAACGCTGAGACACGGCAATCCTTACCGAAAGGTCAGTAAGGCGCAAGGTGGTTCCGGCGGGCGTTGCCACGACGGACGTGGAGCCCGTGCCACGGGTTCCGGCGCGCCCCTGCGTGTCCGCGGAACCGGATGGAACCCTGATACCATTCGTCGGCCTATTGGCAGGGCGCATCCGACTCCCCGTCCAAATGACTGGATAGGTTTTCAAAATTGTGATTTGCTTCACTGAACTCGCTTTTAGTATGACCCGTGTAGCCAAGGAGGCACCGTTTTGGGAGAGTCAAGGATGCAGGGCAGCGGCCGTCGATTCGAGTTGGTCGCTGCCGTGGTTCAGGCATGGAGCGCTTACCGTCGCCGCAGTGACCCGGCGCAACGGGTGCGGCTGGGTCACCTCGCCACCGAGCTCGAGCACGCCACCGGTGACGGTGCGGATAGCCGCCTTCGTGAAGCGTTGCGGGCAGTCTCGGCGTTCTGCGCACGCCTGGACGGCGCGGGTATCGACGTCGACGCGCGCCGTCAAGGCGACCTTCTGTTCGCCCGTCTCGTCGAGTCGGCACTGGCGACGCTCTCCCGCGCGGATGCGCGTCCCGATCCGGTTCGCCAGGTTGTGCTCGCCTCCGGTGAGCCCGGGCTGTGGGTGGAGTTCGCCCCGCCCCTGCGTTATTTCGGCTATCGATTGCATCGCGCCGCCGACGCTGCGGCGCTGCGTGACGCCATGGCACACGGCGTCGATGCCGTGTTACTGGATTGGCGAACGGAGGCCACCGAGTTCGCGTCGGTGGTGCGCGAAACACCGGACAGTTGCCCGCCGCGGGTGCTCGTGCTTGGCACGGGCGAGGTGAGTAACCGGCTGGCGGCCGTGCGAATCCGGGCGGATGCCTACCTGCGAGCGCCTGTGGAACCCGATCGCGTGCTCGACGCGCTGCAATCGGTGCTGGCGGCAGAGCACACGGAGCCGTTGCGTGTCGTTTTGCTCGCCGGGCACACGAGCGACGGCGCAGTCGTGGAAAGGGCGCTCGTGGACGGGGGCATGGAGGTGACGACGCTTTCCGATCCCACCACCGTGCTCGGCTGTCTGGAAGACTATCCGGCCGATCTCGTGATTCTCCAGGGCGTCGAGCTCCCGGGTTGTCGTGCCGATGAGCTCACCGCAGTCATACGGCAGATTCCGGCCCATGGGGGCCTGCCGGTGATGTGCATCGATGTCCCGGAGGCGCAGGCTCCGGAGTACATCGCCGCCGGCGCAGACGCCGCGCTCGCGCCGTGCATGCCGGTTGCGACGCTGGTGCACCACGCCGAAACGCGTGCTCGCCATGGTCGTTCACTTCGGCGGCACATGACCGCCGATGCGCTGACTGGCTTGTTGAACCACGGCCGTTTCAAACAGGAGCTCGCGCGCGAGTTCGCGATGCGTCAGCGCAACGGTGGCCGTTTCACGCTGGCGATGCTGGATCTCGACTGCTTCAAGCAGATCAACGACACCTATGGGCATCCCGCCGGGGATCGGGTCATCAAGGCGCTGGCGCGGCTGTTCTCGGAGCGTCTGCGGCGCACGGATATTGCCGGGCGCTGGGGTGGTGAGGAGTTCGCCCTCATTTTCCCGGAAATCGGTGCCACGGAGGCGGGCACCGTGCTCGATCGGCTGCGTTCCCGCTTCGAACGACTGGCGTTCGGTGCCGCCGGGCGCCATTTTCACGTGACCTTCAGCGCCGGGATCGCCGCATATCCCGCCGACGCGCGTGATCCCGGGGCACTGGCGATGCAGGCGGATCAGGCTCTGTACGCTGCCAAGGCCGCCGGACGCAACCGCGTGATGTTCGCCGGACAATCCCGGGCACAGCAGCCCGACGCCGCCATTTCCCGCAGGGCGCAGGGACGGCGATAGCCGTCAGGCTGCATCGCCGTCCCTGCGCCGGTTCGGTACCACGCGCGGGCGCGGCCGGCTGGCATGCCAGGTGTCTCAGCCCGCAGAGCGGGCCAGCTCTTGCGGGTCGAAATCGTCCACGGCGATGACCTTCGCCCGTGCGCGCCGTGCCTCGCGAAGCCGGGTCAGCTCGGAGTCGTCGATGACGCCGTGCTCATGGGCCACCGAGAGCTCGTCCTCGTGCCAGGCCACCGCGAGGGAACCGTCCTTGATGGCGCTTCGGATACGTTTCTCCAGTGGCGCCACCTCGATCGTCCGGCGCATCGCATGCTCTACCGCACCGGCGGCGTCGTCCGGGTCATCGTTGGTGTAAATGCCCCGAATCACCCGCTCGCGGGCGCCGCCGGGTTGCATCAGAGCACGGGCAACGCGTTCACCGGTACGGTCGTCCGCCGGCCGGTGGCGACGGCCGATCGGGAAGACCAGCACCCGCAGCAGTCCCGCCATCGCGCGGCTGGGGAAGTTCTTGAGGATTTCGTCGAGCCGGCATTGCATCGCGTAGAGCGATTCCTCCACACCCCATTGCACGAATGCCAGGTCCGTTGCCGGGCGTCCGTCATCCTCGAAGCGCTTGAGCGTCGCCGAGGCGAGGTAGAGGTGGGAGAGCAGGTCGCCGAGCCGCGCAGACAGGCGTTCGCGGCGTTTGAGTGCACCGCCGAGCATGAGCATGGCGACGTCGGCAGTGAGCGCGAACGCCGCCGCGAAACGCGAAAGCTTGCGGTAGTAGTGCCGGGTCTGCGGTGCCGCGTCGGAGGGCGCGGCCGCCAGCCAGCCGCCGCTGGCGGCAAGCAGCAGCGAGCGAATGGCATTGGCGATACCGAAGCCCATGTGTGCCACCAGCAATCGGTCGAACTCCCGGCGTCCGGCCTCGCGGTCGTCGTCCTGGGTGGCGAGGATCTCCGCCAGGACGTAGGGATGGCAGCGGATGGCCCCCTGGCCGAAGATCATCATGTTGCGAGTGAGGATGTTGCTGCCTTCGACGGTGATGGCGATGGGCGAGGTCTGCCAGTTTCGGCCCAGGTAGTTGTTGGGGCCGAGGCAGATCCCCTTGCCGCCGTGGATGTCCATGGCGTCGCCGATGCTCTGGCGTGAGCGTTCGGTGAGATGGTATTTCACCACGGCCGAGAGCACCGCCGGCTCCTCGCCCTGGTCGATGGCCCCGGCGGTCATCGCGCGCGCGGCGTCCATGACGTAGGCATTGCCGCCAATGCGTGCCAGCGCCTCCTGGACACCCTCGAATTCACCCACGGGAATGCCGAATTGCTCGCGCACCCGGGCATAGCCGCCCGTGGTCCAGGCGGCGGCCTTGGCCGATGCCGTCCCCGCCGAGGGCAGACTGATGGAGCGGCCCACGGAAAGGCAGTTCATCAGCATGCGCCAGCCCTCTCCGATCTGCGGCTCGCCGCCGATTATCCATTCCAGCGGAATGAACACGTCGCGACCACTGTTGGGGCCGTTCATGAACGCGGCGTTGAGGGGGAAGTGCCGTCGGCCGATCTCCACGCCGGGCGTATCGGTGGGGATCAGCGCCAGGGTGATGCCGAGTTCCTCGTCGTCGCCGAGCAGATGATCCGGGTCGTAGGCCTTGAACGCGAGGCCGAGGATGGTCGCCACCGGTCCCAGGGTGATGTAGCGCTTGTCCCAGTTCAGGCGCAGGCCAATGACCTCCTCGCCGTTGAACTCGCCGCGGCAGACGACCCCGGTATCGGGAATCGAGCCCGCGTCCGAGCCTGCCTCGGGACCGGTCAGCGCGAAGCAGGGAATCTCCTCGCCGCGGGCGAGGCGGGGCAGGTAGTAGTCCTTCTGCGCGTCGGTGCCGTAGCGCATGAGCAGCTCCGCCGGCCCCAGGGAGTTGGGCACCATCACCGTGGAGCCCAGGTCGGCGCTGCGGCTGGCGAGCTTCATCGCCACCGCCGAGTGTGCGAGAGCCGAGAATCCCTTGCCGCCGTACGATTCGGGGATGATCAGGCCAAAGAAGCCGTTGTCCTTGATGAACTGCCATGCCTGCGGCGGCAGGTCCATGCGCTCGTGGGTCACGTCCCAGTCGTCGATCATCCGGCAGAGCGCTTCCGCGGGGCCGTCGAGAAATGCGCGTTCCTCGTCGGTGAGCCGCGGCTCGGGGTTGGCGAGCAACCGGTTCCAGTCCGGCCGGCCGGTGAACAGCTCGCCGTCCCACCACACCGTGCCCGCATCCAGTGCCGCACGCTCGGTCTCGGAGATGGCGGGCATGACCCCGCGGAACCAGGCGAACAGACGGTCGGTGACGAGACGTCGGCGCAGGCCCGGAACGTTCAGCGGCACGGCGACCAGCAGGAAGACGACCCACAGAAACGCGTCCCACGCCGGATGGTGGGCGCCCAGGGCGCCGAAGATCACCAGATAGGCGGCGATCGCCGCGGTATTCGTGGCCACTGAGAAGCGGCGCGAGGCGAGCACGCCAATGAGTGCGATGAAGGCGAGCAGCCAGAATAGGGTCACCATGCCTGTCTCCTCCTGTGCGGTGAGCCCGGGGCGGGCGTTGCCGTGTCGCCGACCCGCGACGAGTGCGCCATACTTTAGCGTATGGTGATCGGCACGGGAACCTCGGTGGGGGTGTTCTGGTACCATGCCGCGGAACTCTGATGGCCATGGCGCACTCCATCCCGTCCATGAATCAACTACTCATCGATCACCGTCGTTCGTTCAACCTGGCGGGGTTCCTCGCCTGCGTCGCGTTTCTCGCAATCGCCGGCTACCTGCAGTTCGTCGAGGGTATGGAGCCCTGTCCACTGTGTATATTCCAGCGCGTGGTTTTCGCCGTGCTGGCGCTGGTATTGCTGGCGGCCGGATTGCATGCGCCGCGCGGCCGCGCCGCGCGGGTCTACGGGGTGCTCTCGCTGGTAACGGCGGCGGCGGGCCTGGCGCTCGCCTGGCGTCATGTCTGGCTGCAGTCGCTGCCGCCGGATCAGGTGCCGGCCTGTGGCCCGGGGCTCGGCTACATGCTGGATGCGTTTCCGCTATGGGACGCGTTGCGCATGGTGCTCTCGGGCTCCGGCGAATGCGCCGAGGTGGACCGCTTCCTCGGGGTTAGCATTGCGTGGTGGACGCTGTGGACGTTCCTGTTTGGGGGGATTGCCGCGGCGGTGGTGAACTGGCCGGCGCGGCGTGCCCGGTGATCGGTTGAAGCCCGGGTAGATGGCAGCGAAGCAACGAAAGCGTACCAAGAGCACCGGCAAGTCCCGGCGAAAGGGCAACCGGCGTAACGGCAAGCGTGGCGGCATCGGGCGGTTCCTGCGCCGGGTAACGCTGCTGGCGGTAAGTGTGTTCCTGATCGCCGGCGGCTTGTGGACCGCCTGGCTCGATCACCTCGTCACCGACAAGTTCGAGGGGCAGCGCTGGGCGTTGCCCGCGCGTGTCTATGCCCGGCCCCTGGAGCTCTACCAGGGGCTCCACCTCACTGCCGACGCATTCGCCCGCGAGCTCCGCGCTGCCGGCTACCAGGCCGCCGGGCGCGCGGATGCACCGGGGCGCTATCAGCGCAACGGCGGTCGATTCGTGGTCCATCGCCGCTCATTCCGATTCTGGGACGGCAGTCAGCCGGCGGTGAGGCTCGCCCTGCGATTCCGGGATGGCCGGCTCGCCTCGCTGACACGCGCCGGGTCCGGGGAGAGGGTGGAGCTCACGCGGCTGGACCCGGCGCGCATCGGCAGTGTCTACCCGGGCAACCACGAGGACCGCATCCTGGTCCAGCTCGACGACGTGCCGCGCAGCCTGGTGGCGGCGCTGCTTGCCGTGGAGGACCGCCGTTTCGCGGATCACTTCGGTGTCTCGCCGATGGGCATTCTGCGGGCGGCTATCGCCAACCTGCGCGCCGGGCACATCGTTCAGGGTGGTAGCACCCTCACCCAGCAGCTGGTCAAGAACTTTTACCTGAACGACGAGCGCACACTCTGGCGCAAGGCCAACGAGGCGATCATGGCCGTGCTGCTGGAGTGGCACTACGGCAAGCGCGAGATCCTGGAGGCGTATCTCAACGAGGTCTATCTCGGCCAGGACGGCGAGCGCGCCATCCACGGATTCGGCCTCGCGAGTCAGTTCTACTTCGGACGCCCGCTGCAGCAACTGAGCCTGGCACAGCAGGCGCTGCTGGTGGGTATGGTCAAGGGGCCGTCCTACTATCATCCCCGGCGCCATCCCGAACGGGCACGCCAGCGGCGCGACCTGGTCCTCAAGCTCATGGCCGAGGAGGGCTTCGCCCCGGAGGATGCGGTCGCGCGGGCGAAGAAGGAGCGGCTGAGCGTGCTCGGCCGCGCGCCGGAGTCCGACACCACGTATCCGGCGTTCATGGATCTGGTTCGCCGGCACCTCACCCGGGATTATCGCGAGGCGGACCTTCGCAGCGAAGGCCTGCGGATCTTCACCACTCTCGCGCCATCGGTGCAGCGGGCGGTGGAGAGTGCCGTCACCGAACGTACCGCAACCTGGAGCGATGCCACCGAGGCCGCGGCGGTCGTGGTCGGCGTGGATACCGGCGAGGTCGAGGCGCTGGTGGGCGGTCGTGACCCGCGGTACGCGGGCTTCAATCGCGCGCTGGATGCGCGCCGGCCGATCGGGTCGCTGGTCAAGCCCGCGGTCTACCTAACGGCGCTTGCACGTCCCGAGCGCTACGGGCTGGGCAGCGTCCTCTCCGATGAGCCCGTAACCGTGCAGGCCGCCGACGGCCGGAGCTGGACCCCGCGCAATTACGACCGCGAGCGCCACGGTGACGTGGCCCTGTGGGAGGCGCTGGCGCACTCCTACAACGTGCCCACCGTCCGACTCGGTCTCTCGGTAGGGCTGCGCGCGGTGGCCGACACCCTCGAGCGTCTTGGCGCCGACGTGCCGCGGCCGGTGTACCCGTCGCTATTGCTTGGCAGCGTGGAGCAGAGCCCGCTGGAAGTGGCTCGCCTGTACGAGACGCTCGCCACCGGTGGTTACCGCACGCCGCTGCGGGCCGTGCGGGCGGTCATGACCGGTGACGGTGAGGTATTGAGCCGCTACTCCCTCCGGGTGGAGCATGCCTTCGACCGCGAGTCCGTCTATCTATTGCGAACGGCGCTGGAGCAGGTGGTCGCCCAGGGCACCGGCCGGGGGCTGCAGCGTTACCTGGGTGCTCATCCCGGGGTGGCGGGCAAGACCGGCACCACCGACGATCTGCGGGATAGCTGGTTCGCCGGGTATGCCGCCAACCGCCTGGGCGTGGTGTGGGTGGGGCGCGATGACAACGGCCGGACAGGCCTGACCGGCGCCACCGGTGCGATGACCATATGGGGTGAGCTCTTCGCTGCGCTACCCTATAGGCCGTTGTCCGGAGAGCCGCCCGCCGGTGTCGAAGCCGTCTGGATCGATTCCGCCACCGGCCGGCGCGCGAGTGCCCAGTGCCGAGGTGCGGTGGAGCTGCCCTACGTGCGTGGGGAAGCGCCCAGCGAGCGCGCTGAGTGTGCGCGCGAACGTAATGTGGTCGAGCGCGCCGGTGACTGGCTGCGCGGGCTCGTGAACTGACGCCCTACGCCAACCCGAGGGACCGTATGCGTAACCAGCTGCTCGTGGCCCTGTTGCCGTTGTTCCTGTCCGCCTGTGCGACGGTTGCTCCGCCGCCCGGCGACAGCGATCGGCAGACCGTCCCCGAGCCGACCGAGCCGGCGCCGGCGCGTCCGCCCGAGAGCGAGACGGTGGAGGTGCCGGCTTCCGTGCGCGCGCTGGTGCGGGAGGCTGAGGCGGCCTCGAGCGCCGGACGGAACGACGAGGCCGCGGCCAAGCTCGAGCGTGCCCTGCGGGTGGCACCGCGCAATGCGGTGATCTGGCAGAACCTCGCCGTGGTGCGTTACCGCCAGGACCGTTGCGATGAGGCCATCAACCTCGCCCAGCGCTCCAACGACCTCGGCGAGCGGGATCGCGGTCTTCAGGCGACCAACTGGCGGCTCATTGCCGCCTGCCGGAAGTTCCAGGGCGACAGCGCCGGCGCGCGGGAGGCGGACGCCCGGGCCCGCAGGCTGGACGGCGGCCAGTGATTGCCGAGCGGGCACAGGAGGCTCTTGCCGAAGGCGGAGCCCTGGCCGCCGCGGTGGACGGCTTCGCGCCGCGTGCCGAGCAGCAGGCCATGGCCGAGGCGGTGGGCCGTACCCTCGAGGCCGGCGGCACGCTGGTGGCCGAGGCGGGCACGGGGACCGGCAAGACGTTCGCCTATCTGGTGCCGGCCCTGCTCTCGGGCCAGAAAGTGATCGTCTCCACGGGCACACGGACCCTTCAGGATCAGCTCTACCACAAGGATCTGCCGCTGGTCGCCAGGGCGGTGGAGATTCCCGTTCGCCGGGCGCTGCTCAAGGGGCGCTCGAACTATCTCTGCCTGTACCGCATGGAATCCGCGGCGGAGGAGGGGCGTTTCGAATCGCGGCGCGAGGCCGGACGCTTCGAGCGCATCCGCGAGTGGGCGCAGACCACCCGCAGCGGTGACCTCGCCGAGGCGCCGGTGCCCACGGTGGACGGACCGTTGCTCGGCAAGGTCACTTCCACGCCGGACAATTGCCTCGGCCAGGAATGCCCCTTCCACGACGAGTGCCACCTCATGGAGGCTCGCCGGCGGGCGCAGGAGGCCGACGTGGTGGTGGTCAACCACCATCTGCTGATGGCCGACTGGGCGGTGCGCCAGGGCGGCTTCGGCGAGGTACTACCCGCCGCCGATGCCTGGATTCTGGACGAGGCTCACCAGCTGCCGGACACGGCGGCGCAGTTCTTCGGCCTGGCCGTGAGCAGCCGCCAACTCGGCGACCTGACCCGCGATGCCCGCCTGGAGCAGATCCGTGAGGCCAAGGAGGCCACGGACATTGCCGATGCCGCCGAATCGCTGCACAAGGCCGTGCTGGATTTCCGCCTCACCCTGGGCGAATCGGGGCGGCGTGAACCCTGGGCAGCGCTGGCCGAGGATGAAGACGTTCACGCCGCGCTGAGTCGGGTGCGTGAACGTCTCGCCGGCCTCCACGACCACCTCTCGCCCCACGCCCAGCGCGGCAAGGGCATCGAGAGCGCGTGGCGCCGCGCCGCCGAGCTGCAGGACGCCCTCGGCGAGTTCCTCGACGGCGCCGACGACGAGCACGTGCAGTGGTTCGAGACCCATACCCAGTCGTTCATCCTGCGTCTCACGCCGCTGGAGGTGGCCAACACGTTCCGCAAGCAGATGGCCAAGCACCCGGGGAGCTGGATCTTCACCTCGGCGACGCTGTCCGTCGGCGAACGCTTCGACCACTACATCGCACGCCTGGGCCTGGGCGAGCCGGAGACCCTGCGGGTGGAAAGCCCGTTCGACTACGAGCGCAACGCGCTGCTCTACGTCCCCGCGAAGCTGCCGCCGCCGAATGCCCCGGATTACCTCGAGCGCTACCTGGTCATGGTCGAGTGGGTGTTACGCGAAAGCCGCGGGCGGGCTTTTCTGCTGTTCACCAGCCACCGGGCGCTGCGCATCGCCGCCGAGCAATTGCGCGAACGTGTCGACCACCCCCTGCTGGTGCAGGGCGAGGCATCCCAGGCGCGGTTGCTCGAGCGTTTTCGCGCCGCCGGCGATGCGGTGCTCCTCGGCACTCAGAGCTTCTGGGAAGGCGTCGACGTGCGTGGCGAGGCGCTATCCTGTGTAATCATCGACCGGCTGCCTTTCGCCTCGCCCTCGGACCCGGTCACCCAGGCACGGATCGAGGCGTTACGCCAGGGCGACGGCAACCCGTTCGCGAACTTCCAGCTCCCCCAGGCCGTCATCACCCTGCGCCAGGGCGTCGGTCGCCTCATCCGCGACGCGGGTGATCGCGGTGTGCTCATCATCGGCGACAACCGCATCGTCACCAAGGGCTACGGTCGTGTCTTCCTCAACAGCCTTCCTTCCATGCGCCTGACGCGCAGCTTCCGCGAGGTGCAGGCGTTCTTTGCCGCCGAATCCGATGCAGCGCTGGCGGAGGGCTCGGATTAATGGGCGTTCAAAGGTCCAAGCGGCAAGTTGAAAGTCGCGCATCGAACGGCTCGTAACTTTTGACTTGCCACTTGGTCCTTTGAACTCAAACCCTTTTAGTCCCCTTCTCCCAAACCGCTGAGCAGCCACGTCGGCGCGGGCAGGTCGTCATGGGTTCGGTCGCCGGCCACGCCACTGGCGACGAGGGCGCTGGCGATGCCGGCGCGGTGGGCGCCGAGGATGTCGGTGTGACGCTGGTCGCCGATCATCACGGCGTTGCCGGCCTCCGCGCCGGTCCGGCGCAGGGCTTCGCGGAATATCACCGGCTCGGGTTTGCCCAGGGCGGTGAATCGCGGCGGCTCGGGGTAGCGTAGCGCCAGTGCCTCTTCGATCAGCAGTGCCAGCGCGCCCGCGGTGAAGGCGAAGCGCCCGGGGCCGCTGGGGTAGATGATATCCGGGTTGGTGAGCACCAGTTGCACGTCCCGGCCGGCGTCCAGCCCTTGGCAGACGCCGGTCAGCGCACGGTTGGCCATGTCCAGGAAATCGATCCCCTCCTCATCGCAGACGCAGAGGACGTCGAATGGCTCGTCCACGCCAACGACGTCACCGCCGGCCCGGCGCACGTACTCGTGGCTCGCCACCGGTCCGAGCACGGCGCAGCGACGCCCCGCCAGGTCCGACGCCCCGAAGTGATGCTCGATCATGCTGCCCGAGGTGATCACCCGGTGCGGTGGTATCGGCACGCCCATTTGCCGGAAGCGTTCGGCGAGCTGTTCCGGCAGGCTCGAGGCGGCGTTGGTGACGACATGCCACGGGCGACGGTCGCGCTCCAGGCGCTCGATGAGCGCGGCCGCCCCGGGCAGGGCGCCGGCACCGGTGACGAGCACGCCGTAGGCGTCGAGCAGTATGGCCTCGTAACGCTCCAGCAGGGTGGTGATATCGGTTTGTTCGGTCATTGCGGTCCCTGAGCAGCAAGCCCAACATGGTAACAGGACAACAGCCAACGGCATGTCATGACGAAATCGCGCCTGCGCCTGCCGGTGACGGGATTCGTGATCACCGGCGTGGTGGGTTACCTGTTACTCGTATTCGCACCGCAAATGCTCCCGCATTCGGATGGAGAAGACCCGTGGGCGGTGGTCTCCCTGCTTGCGCGCCTGGCCCCGGTCTGGCTGGTGTTCTGGCTCGCCGCAGCGGCGGGCGGTGTCGGGTACAATCGGCGTGGCGCCCGGCGCGCGCGTGGTGCCGGCCAAGTGGGCGGGGCCGCCAATGTCGCACCGCCGGCGTGCGAGCGCTGTGGTACCTATCGCGTGATCCGCCGCGGGCCGGGCGGCGCACCGCGTTGGGCGTGCCCGCGTGGCTGTGATGACGGGACCGGGCAGCAGAAGGACGATGAATGACGCTCGAGGCTTTGGGGGCCTGGATAGCCGGCTGGACCACCGGGCAGCAGGCGATGGTCGGTGGTGCCGTGGCATTAGCGATGCTCCTCGGCCTGGCAGTCGGCCTGTGGCGGGGACGCCGTGCACTGGTGCGGGAGCGGGCGGAACACGCGGAGCGCGAGGCAGAGGCCGACGCGGCCCTGGAAGCGGCCCGTGAGCGGGAACAGGCGTTGCGCGAGCGGCTCGCGCGCACGGAAGCCGAGTCGGGGGCGCGCGAGCGCGATCTGCAACGCGCCGAAGGCCTCGCGGCGGAGCGCGAGCGCCTGCAAAGCCGGTGTGTCGAGCTCTCAAGCCGCAACGAGGCCCTGGAGCAACGCCTCGCCGATGCCCGCCAGGTGCATGCCGAGCTGACCGCCGAGCGTGATCGCCTCGCCGAGGAGGGCGCCGGGTTGCGTGATCGCCTCGGCCGCCTGGAGACAGAGCGCACGGAGCGCGAGCGCGCCATGGCCGAGCGCGAACGCACCCTGGAAGCCGCGGAGCAGCGGCTGAGCGAGCAGTTCGAAAACCTCGCCAACCGTATCTTCGAGCACAAGAGCGAGGCGTTCCGCCGAAACACCAGCGACCAGCTCACCCACCTACTGAAGCCTTTCCGCGAGCAGATGGAGGGGCTGCATCGCGACGTGCGCGAGGCGAGCAAGGAACGCCACAGCTTGCGCGACGAGATCTCGCGCATCGTGACTGAAACCCACGCACTTACCAACGCCCTGCGCGGCGATAGCAAGCGCCAGGGCGATTGGGGCGAGCTGGTGCTGGAACGCCTGCTGGAGGAGTCCGGGCTACGCCGCGGCGAGGAGTATGACGTCCAGGCCCAGTATACCGACGACAATGGCCGGCGCCTGCGCCCCGACGTGGTGATTCACCTCCCCGAGCAGCGCGACGTGGTGATCGACTCCAAGGTCTCGCTCACCGCCTACGAGCGCTACGTCAATGCGGAGACCGAGGAGGAGCGCACCGCCCATCTGCGGGCTCACGTGGAGTCGGTGCGGCGCCACATCGACGAGCTCGCCGGCAAGCGCTATGACCACCTCCCGGATATCCGCACCCTGGACTACACGCTCATGTGGGTGCCGCTGGAGCCGGCTTACTTCGCCGCCATGCAGGCGGATCCGGCGTTGGTGGAGCGGGCCATGGAGCGTCGGGTGATTCCCGTGTGCGCGACCACGCTGCTGGCAGTGCTCAAGACCATCGAACGTATCTGGCAGTACGAGCGTCAGAATCGGAACGTCGAGCGCATCATCCGCCGGGCGAGTCAGCTCCATGACAAGTTCGTGGGCTTCGTCGACGCGCTCGACGAGGTAGGCGGTCATCTCCAGCGTGCCGAGCAGAGCTATCACACCGCCCGTAGCCGTCTCGTGGACGGCCGGGGCAACCTCGTCCGCCAGGTGGAGCAGCTGCGGCGGCTCGGTCTTGCCCCGCGCAAGCGGCTGGATCGGGACCTGGTCGAGCGGGCGGATGCCGGGGATGAGGTCGATGACGGCGATCCCAGCGACGATACGGGCCGCGAGTCGGCCTCTGGAGGCTACTGAGCCCGATCCTGGAATGCCCAGGCAACAGGGCATGCGGCGGGTGGCTTGGTTTCGATAGATAAGGTCTATCGTAAAGGCAGGGAAGGTTGATTAGATAGTTTAACGAGAATCGTTATCGTTAATGGTGTGGAGCCAAGGAGGTCACACGCCATGATCAAGACGCTGACATTCGCGGCCATGCACTTTTCGATCGCTTTCGGCGTGGTCTACGTCATGACCGGGAGCATCGCACTGGGCGGCTTGATCGCGTTCATCGAACCGCTGTGCAACACGGTAGGCTATTTCTTCCACGAGAGGCTCTGGGAGCGCTTTCGCGCTCGCGCCGGCCAGACGCGACGCACGCCTGCGTTACAGGCGTGAGCCGCTCGCCGATCACCGGGTCAGCCGCGGCGCTGTTTCTCCAGCATGTCCGCCTGGAGGATCTCGATCCAGTAGCCGTCGGGATCCTTGATGAAGGCGAGTCCCTTCATCTTGCCGTCGTCCGGGCGCTTGACGAATTCCACCCCGAAGCGCTCCAGGCGTTCGGCCGCTTTGTAGACGTCCGGCACGGTGATGCCGATGTGCCCGAAGCCCTGGGGCTGATCGTTACCGTTGTGGTACGCGAACGTCGGGTCGTTCTCGGTCCCCCAGTTGTGGGTGAGCTCGAGCATCGCCTCGCGGCCGAACGTCCAGGTGGTGCGCGCGTCATCGTCGGCGGGTACCCCGGCGGCGTCGGTTTCGTCGACGTAGCCGAGGAAGTACAGGGTGAACTCCATTTCGGGGAAGTCGAGCTTGCGCACCAGGCGCATGCCCAGCACTCGCGTGTAGAAGTCGAGGGAGCGCTTCGGATCCTTGATGCGCATCATCGTCTGGTTGAAGACGTACTGCCGGGTCTCGGGATCCGGCGTTTCGCACAGCCCCTCGGCTTTCTCGAAATGGCGTGACATCGCTTGCCTCCTGTCGTGAACGGAAAACCAGAACGTCTATGTCGAGGCGACCCCGCGCAAGTTCAAGCGGGGTCGCCTCTCAGTGACCGGGGAGAAGAACTACAAAGACGCCAAGGACACGAAGCATCACGAAGGTTCAAGGGCGCGTAGATACTCCGTTGCCGGTCAAGCAGAGATGTCGGCTGCCAAGTGCAGCCGATCTACCCGGCTTGAGCCCCAAACACGGGAACGAGCCACACGTAGGTCGGTTGCTCTTGGCAACCGACTCTCTCCTGGCTGGGTAAACTAGCTACTAATCTTCTCAGAAGTATTCCTGGATGCGTGACGCGATCCCGGGATCCGCGCACAAGTTGATGATTGGCGGTTACAATTTTCGGCGTTACCCATCA